>NZ_JBNPLQ010000047.1:0-11123 GCF_050313575.1 Candidatus Pseudoscillospira sp. SGI.172
ACTAACTGCTTTATGTATATAGATATGAAATTGACAAACTGGATTTATCGTTCTGACATATATTCCTGTATTTCATCAGAAGTCAATTTTCGTATTTGTGTATTTGTATATTCTTTATATTTTTCAACAGCAAAAACAGGTTTCGTATCTTTACAGGTTTTACCTTTATTCTTTTTCGGATATAACTGCAAGTCCTCATTATTTGCAAAAATTTTATAGGAAAGTCTCCCATTTTTACTTTCTATCAAAATGTTATGACACAGCTCATTTATTCATGTAAAAAGTATTTGACAATGCGTAAAATTCTTATTTGTCAATTATCTATTAATCTACCTTCTCAATTTTGAACACATTTATTGTATCTACATCCGGGCAACAGAAAACATTGCTCTTTAACTCGCCACCATAGCGTAAGATATCAATCATAGGAAAAAGAACGTGAGCAGCCATTGGACACAGCTTTCCTCTTTCTGTGTCAAAATCAAAAGTATCTCCAACCTTGTGTCCTCTGTGGCAAGGACAAGTACCTTTTTGTTCTACCAAAGTTATTTTAATCTTCATAATTTCCCCTCGCTTATGTAACGCTCGATATCAACACCGAAAAATTTTTCTTTCTTATCGAGGTTATCTATAATAATGATTCTTACCGTTTCCATTGCGTGTTTGGTGGCATCATACAACGACTCACCGTTCAGCACGTCGCTGACAAGAACTGCGGAAAAGATATCTCCTGTTCCGGGGAAACGAACGTCTATCAGTTCAAATCCAATTTTGAAGTTCTCATCCTTTGTATGGTCATATCCAATAACGCAGTTTTCACCATTCACAGAAGTGCTTGTAATGACAACCGATTTACCACCAAGCTGACGCACTCTCTCAATCAATTTATCTGCTTCATCCTGACTTAAAGTATCTCTGCTGTAAAAACGATTTGTCAAGAAACACGCTTCAGTGAAGTTAGGAATCAGAATATCGGCGTATGAACTAAGTTTTCTCATAATCGCCACGTTATTATCAGTCATACCATTGTATAGTTTTCCTTCGTCACCCATAATTGGATCTACAACAACCAACAAATTGTCTGTGTCCTGATTGTTGATTAGGCCTTGTTTGAAAAAAGGCCTAATATTCTAAATGTCATCGACAAATTGGAATTTGTCGTTTTCTTTATACCTTTATTATAACAGTTCCATATATCCGCCACAATAAAAATCATTATAGCCTTATCATTTTTCTAATCTTTAAAAATGCACACGTTTTCTTTCTCTTGATTTAGTTAAACTTTTCAAATTTGTTGCACGGAACCGTGCAAATTTTTGCCTATGGGTGCCTGAATTCCGAGCAGGAGCAGATTGCAGGCAAAACGGCAAATGAATTGGTGAACTGTGCGGGGCATCTGTCCCGCTACACACATGGGAGCTGCTTTGGCGGCTCCTTCATTTAAGAATGGAGGTCAAACATTATGAAGTTGAGCATCTAGGAAAAGAAAGTGCTGTAAGGCCTTCATTCTGGGTACCTACCACGGCCTGCCCAAGGACAATCTTCAGTCTTATCTGGACGAGTTTGCTTTCCGTTTTAGCCGTCGAACCTTCGGTGTCCTATTGACGCAGCGGCTGATTTTGGCTGTCGCTCGCTCTCGGATGGCTTACTAAAAGGGATAACCACAAAAACAAATAAAATACAGGCTCGGTAATCAATTCATTTGTTTCTATAAAACGATATTCGTCTTGCTGAGAGAAGGAAACGTCTTTACAGAGTAAGTTTCGGTATCGATTTTCATAGGTCATTGACATTACAGTGTTTGTTTGCATAGTTTCTTCTCCCGTGGACAGAAACATATACATCTGTAGTGGGTTTATATCATAGTCATAATAGCGAATACTTACCCCTATCAGTACGGCCGCAAAACCTATGATGCGTTTGGTAATATATTTCCTCATAGCGCTGCCCCTTTCGATGACTCGGTTCTTGGTCCAATAGTTAGATTAATCTAACTATTGGGTTCAAAACAGTAAGTTAGCTATAACTAACTTACTGTTTTAAAAGTACCTCGCCGTTACAGGCGAGGTACTTTACGAGAAAATATTACCATGCCACCCCATGTTTGTCAACCCGATAGATTCTTCTGCACACGGCCTCGAATCAACCTTAATTTCAAAAGCCGGCATCCCACTAGGCTCTGCCTGCATGATGACAGATGGCGTTGAAGGTTTTTTCACTGATATCATGCTCAATTTTGCAAGCATCCTCTCGCGCAGTTTTCTCATCAACGCCGAGATGGACGAAAAATTCTGTGAGCAGCTTATGTCGCTTATAAATTCGTCTGGCAATTTCCATACCGGAATCAGTCAATGAAATAAGCCCTTTCTCATCCATCGTAATATAGCCATTTTCCCGCAGGCGTTTTGTTGCATAGCTGACACTTGGCTTCTTAACGCCCAGTTGTTCGGCCACATCGATCGAGCGAATATATCCGTACTTTTCCTGCATCATTAACATCGCTTCCAGATAATCTTCAGACGCTTTTTGTATTTTCATAGTGGCTGTCCCAGCTTTCTTGAAACTCTAAAATCCAAGTATAGGTTAACACACTCTAACTATGTTTTCAAGAAATGTACGCAGGTTTATATAATACTTTTAAGCGATATGGCCTATTGGCGGATTGACAAGTATCACGCTATATGTTAAATTGAGAACGGATTACAAATTCGCAGGAGGCGTCTTTATGTCAAGAGCGCCCTATCAAACAAAGCAGAAAGCAGCTGTACTGGAATGCCTGCATAAAAGCGGCGGAGCACATCTCACGATCCCACAAATCTCAGAACGGTTAAAAGCGGCAGGGACCGCAGTGAGCATGCCTACTCTTTACCGCTGCATGGACACACTGGTGGCAGAAGGGAGAGCGCGCAAATATGTGCTGAACGGAAATGCCGCTTCCTGTTATCAATACAACAGCGGGGCAGAGAAAGAGGAACTCTTTCATTTTCGCTGTGAGAAGTGCGGTAGGCTGCTGCACTTTCAAAGCGAAGAGCTCCGGCAGTTGAATGTGCGGATGAAGCAGCGCAAAAGCGGAAAAATCGACTTGGAACAGACTGTATTTTACGGAATCTGCGATACCTGCGAACCATAAAGGACAGAAAGGAGTACAAACATGAACGAGAAACGCCGTAATAAAAACACAAGAATCTTTGCGGCAGTTCTCTGTGTTTGCATTGCCGCCTTTCTCGTGTTGTCCTTTGCTTATGAAATCAAAGAAGCAAATCACGACTGCACAGGGCACGACTGCCCGATTTGTGCGCATATTCAGAGTGTTGAAAACTCCCGCCGGCAGCTTTCTTTGGCTGTTGTAACATTCGGCGCTTCCTTGGCGCTGCTGATTCATGCCATCACGGTCGCTCTTTCGCATGCCGTACACTTTTGCAAATGCTCTCCTGTACAGCTTAAGGTGAAACTGAATAATTAAAACCTCCAAGAGGGACTGAGAACATCTCCGCAAGGACTGTATTCCACAGCCCCTTGTTTTTGTGCGCAAAAATACAAATATTTGGAGGCCTATTTCAATGAAACGAATGATTTCGCTGCTGATGGCAGCGCTTATGCTGACCGGGCTTTTGACCGCCTGTGGCACTTCTCAACGCACAGAGGCGTCCTCCGGCAAAAAGCTGAATATTGTTGCCACGATTTTCCCGCAGTACGACTTTGCAAGACAGATCGCCGGCGACCATGCGGAAATCACCATGCTGCTCAAACCGGGCGCGGAAAGCCACTCTTTTGAGCCGACGCCGCAGGATATCAAGAAAATTCAAAGTGCCGATCTGTTTATTTACACCGGCGGCGAAAATGATGTATGGGTCGACGACATTCTTTCTTCCATGGGGGACAAACGTCCGGAAACCCTCAAACTGCTGGACTGCGTTCCTACCGTGAATGAGGAAATTGTAGACGGCATGGAACATGAACATGAGCATGAGGAAGATCATCATGACGACGGTGAATTTGAAGATTCTGAAGTAAAAGATCGGGCACTCAGCGATTGGGCTGGCGACTGGCAGTCGGTATACCCCTACCTCCTGGACGGCACACTGGATGAGGTATTCCATCACAAGGCAGAGGAAGAACAGGACAAAACAGAGCAGGAATATAAAGAATATTACAAAACCGGATTTAAAACCGATGTGGAGCGCATCAAAATTGAAGGAAACCGTATCCGCTTTTATACCAATGGAAAAGAAGCTTCTTCCGATTATGCCTACAAGGGCTATAAGATTTTGACCTATGAATCAGGCAAAAAGGGCGTCCGATATCAGTTTGAGGCAACGGACGCAGACACTGCCGCGCCCAAATACATTCAGTTCAGCGATCACGAAATTGCGCCCACAGACGATCTGGAGCATTTCCACATTTACTCCGGCAACGACGGTTTTGACACCCTGCTGAAAGAGATGGACAACTGGCCGACCTACTTCGGAAGCAAACTGACGGGAAAAGAAATTGCGGAAGAAATGATCGGCCACGAGCATGCCCATGAGCACGAGGAAGAGCCTGACGAGCATGTCTGGACTTCTCCGGCGAATGCCATTTTAATCGCAGAGAAAATTGCGGCGCTGCTGAAAGAGAAAGACCCGGCGAACGCCGCTTCTTATGAAAAGAACAGCGCAGCCTATGTGAAAGAGCTGAAAGCGCTGGACGAGAGCTTCCGTAACGTGGTTTCGTCAGGTGCCAGAAAGACGGTGCTGTTCGGCGACCGTTTCCCCTTCCGTTATTTTGCTGACGCCTATGGGCTGACCTATTATGCCGCGTTCTCCGGCTGCTCCACGGAAACGGAAGCCAGCGCCGCGACGGTTGCCTTCCTTGTGAACAAAGTCAAGGAAGAAAAGCTCCCGGTGGTGTTCACCATCGAATTTTCCAACGGCAAGATCGCCGATTCCGTGTGCGATGCCACCGGGGCCAAAAAATTGACGCTGCATTCCTGCCACAACGTTTCCGCAGATGAGCTTGCAAATGGAGCCACCTATCTCTCCATCATGCAGAAAAATGTAGAGGCACTCAGAGAGGCGCTGAACTGATATGTCTCTCTTAAGTTGTGAAAACGTCAGCTTTTCTTATGATGGCCGCCTTGTGGCAAAAGAGATCAGCTTTTCCGTGGAAAGCGGAGATTATCTTTGCATCGTAGGAGAAAACGGCGCAGGAAAAAGCACGCTGATGAAAGGCCTTTTACAACTGAAACGCCCATCCGGAGGGATACTCCGGATGGGCGATGGCCTGAAAGCGGATGAGATCGGATATTTGCCCCAGCAAAACGATGTGCAAAAGGATTTTCCGGCAGACGTGTTTGAGGTTGTTCTTTCCGGCTGCTTGGGCCGTCTGGGCTGGAGACCTTTCTATGGAAAAAAGGAAAAAGCTTTGGCGCAGGAAAAGATGGAGCAGCTTGGAATTGCGCAGTTAAACAAGCAATGCTATCGGGAACTGTCCGGCGGCCAGCAGCAGCGGGTGCTGCTGGCCCGGGCGCTCTGTGCAGCAAAAAAGCTTCTGGTGTTAGATGAACCTGCCGCAGGGCTGGACCCGCTGGCAACAAAAGAGCTGTATGCGCTGATCTCCAAAATCAATACCGAAATGAAACTGACCGTCGTCATGGTGTCCCATGACATGCAGAGCGTGCTGCACTATGCACATAAAATATTGCATCTGAATACCAAGCAAGTGTTTTTCGGAACCGCTGCGGAATACCGGCGTACGCCTCTGGCACAGCGGTTTGCGCAAGGAGGCGAAGCAGGTGCTTAGCTTTTTCCCGGAAATGATGTCCTTTCCCTTTATGGTACGGGCGTTGATCGTCGGCGCTCTTGTGGCGCTTTGCGCCTCTTTGCTCGGCGTGAGCATGGTGCTCAAGCGCTATTCCATGATCGGCGACGGTTTGTCTCATGTGGGGTTTGGCGCGCTGGCTGTGGCCACCGCGTTTCACGCGGCTCCCCTTGCGGTGTCATTGCCCATTGTTGTGCTGGCGGCCTTTTTGCTGCTGCGCATAAAAGACAGCAGCAAAATCAAGGGCGACGCCGCGATTGCCATCATTTCGACGGGGTCTCTGGCCGTCGGCGTGATGGTCATTTCCCTCAGCACCGGCATGAATACCGACGTCTGCAATTATCTGTTTGGATCCATTCTTGGTGTCAACCAAAATGAACTGGTGCTGACGGTTGTTCTCTCCATATTTGTGCTTGTATTATTTGTGCTGTTCTATCACCGGATTTTTGCGGTGACCTTTGACGAGACTTTTGCCAAAGCCACCGGGACCAAAGCAGACCTTTACAATATGCTGATTGCGTTGCTGACCGCCTTCACCATTGTGCTTGGAATGCGTACCATGGGCGCGCTGCTGATCTCCAGCCTTATTATTTTCCCGGCGCTGACTTCCATGCAGCTGCTCAAACGCTTTCGCTCCGTGGTGGTCTGTTCGGCGGCGCTGTCGCTGCTCTGCTTTCTCGCCGGGCTTACGATTTCTTATCTCTATGCAACGCCTACCGGAGCGAGCGTGGCCATTTTGAATATTATCTGCTTTCTGATTTTTTCGACAGCCGGATGGGTAAGAGGAAGGAGGACGCGGGGATGAAAAAGCCGGGGACTCTATTTCTTGCCATTATTCTGCTCGGCATACTTATCAGCGGCTGTGGGGCTAAAAAAGAGATGGACGGCAGGTCTCAAAGCCCTGATTCCGCCGCGCAATCACAAAAAACGGAACTGAATCCACAAGCACAGTTTCCGACTTCCCCTCCCTCCGATCCCCCTTCTGCCTCCTCTCCGCCAGAGACATCTGCTGACGGCAACACTTTAATCATCAGCGAAAAAATGTTTTTGACGCAGATCAATGATATCTTTTACAATTTTGATCTGTACAAGGATAAAACGATTGTTGTGGAAGGCATGTATATGCTCTTCTTCAATCAGGACGGCGTACAGGATACTCCCGCGGTCTACCGGCGGGGGCCCGGCTGCTGCGGAAACGACGGCTGGGGTGGATTCCTCTTAAAGTATGATGGCGACTACCCGGAGGACAATGCCTGGATCAAAGTTACAGGTACGCCAGAATTGGTAAATAATGAATATTTTCAGGATCTATATCTGAATGTATCCAGCATTGAGGTTTTGGAAGAGCGCGGCGAAGAATTTGTCAGCCAATGACGGCTCTTTCGACAGTATTCGGCTCACACTGTGGATAATATTTATGGTTTTTGAAGAAAATCATCCAGCAATGACGGTGTCCTCAACGGCAGCCTCCAGGCGCTTCATGTTCATATACTTTTTGTTGTCCCATTGGGGCGCGCTTGAAAAACGATCTCATCCTAACCAGTCGTGTCATGCAGCCGAATATACGGAAAAAAACAAATATCTGCGCCATTGTCCGTTACTCCCTTCACATAGGTTGTGCAGTAAGCAGCAGCAGGCAACTTGGTATAGTGCGTCTGATAGAAGAAATCGCTCTGTTCCTCAATCGCATCTGCAAAAAGGCAGACCAGCGCCTTGTTCTCTTCGCTCTGCACACCAAATGCCTCCATTGCCGCCCGGAAAGCGTTGTTTTTCATTCGGTGAAAAACGCACGTGAGCGCCGAAATGACCAATATAACAGCAAAAGCAAATATGATCGCTTTCGGCCGTTTTGTCAGAACAGCCATCTGCACCCCCCATTGGAAAGGTGTGCGGCTGATTTTATGAGAATGAATCATCGTCTGCTTGATGGAGGCTTCCTTTCTGTGCCAACGGGATAAACACTCGGCAGGGCAAACCTGTCAACTTTCTTTTTGTCCCTGGATGTGGTATCATACGGATGCACGGGAAGAGGATTGCTATTCCATGCGCCGGTCGGATCCGCACGGGGAGAGATTTTTTTAGAATTCAATGAAAAGCTGCAGCAGTTAAGAACGCAGAAAAATTTAACGCAGGAACAGCTTGCAGAGCAGTTATACGTATCGAGGACCGCCATTTCAAAATGGGAAAGCGGCAAGGGATACCCAAATATCGCCTCGCTCAAGAGCATCTCCAAATTTTTTCCCGTCTCCATCGACCAACTGTTGTCTGGAGAAGAACTGCTCACCCTCGCGCAAACGGAAAATAGAGCAAATGTGAGGAAGCTTTACAGTTTGCTTTGGGGGATCCTGGACACACTGGCAATCGTATTTATTCTGCTCCCGCTATACGGCAACCCCGTTGACGGATATGTCTACTCCGTGAATTTGCCGGCATTTACAGATACTACACCAGCCGATCTGGCAGTCTATTGGGTTGTATTTACTTCCATGATCGGACTTGGTATCGCCAAATTGATTTTTACTTCCTTTGAAAATGAGATGTGGGGCGGCATCCTCGTAAAGTCATCCCTTGTGTTGAACATCTTTGCCGTCTGCTTTTTTGCCGCAGCGAGAGAACCGTACGCAGTCACGCCTCTATTTCTGTTCTTTGTGGCGAAGATGTTTTTGCTGATAAAACAACATGGGGCAAAGTGATCCCGGCCTTCAGACAACCAAAATTTTTAAGGCGCGTGTTTTGCGGTATTGAAAATACCGCAAAACACGCGCCTTCTCTCTTTATATGGAGTGAACCGTACCGGCAACACTTTCAATTTCCTGTAATTCAAAACGATAGGTCTGCCGGCAATCCGGGTATTTGGCGTGATCCACCTCTCCCAGGAACATCCTCAACGGCCGAACCCAAAGGCTTCCATCTCCATAGAGCTTGCGGTACACGACCAGTTCCTCTCCGGTTTCAGAGTGGCGGGCCACATCCTCGACCAGATAGTAGTCGCCTTTAAAATGACGGTAAACGCGTTTTAGTTTCAACTCCTGCATCATTTTCTCCTTCTCTGTCTGTCCTCTCCCCTGCCCGATCTCCGGGATTGCCGCAGAAGGGTCTCCCCTTTCTTTTGATCGACATACATGATACCGCCCACGGCGGAATAAATCAACCATCTGGCAAAAGGACGCCGGACACAGAATTATTTCCTCTCTGCCCCAGAGCACAAAGCCGCCGCTTCCGCCGATTTAAGGATTCAGTATCCAAACTGCATAGTTCAGGTACCCGGCAAAGGTGACCCACAGCAGATAGGGGATCTGCAAAAGCGCGGCTTTCAGATCCGCCTTTGCAAAGGACAGTATCATCCCCCAAATGAGCACCCATAAAAGCACCAGCCACAAAAAGGAACCGCCAAATGCCTGCCAGCGAAAAAAGATCAGGCTCCAGAAAAAATTTACGGCCAACTGGAGCACAAAGAGACGAATCCCGCCGGTACGCGCCCGCGAGGGCGGAGCCCGCCAAACTCGGACCGCTCCAATGCCCATGAGTGCAAATAAAATCGTCCACACCAATGGAAAAACAAAGGCCGGTGGGGTTAGAGCGGATTTTAGGATGCTGCCGTAGTTTTCAAGACCGTCTTGCGTCAGGAATCCGGCCAGCAGTCCAACCGCCTCTGTCAGCGCCGTAAAAATCACATAGGGCTTCCAAGCATTGCTTTTCAAATTGCATCACCCATATTTGATATGTGGCTCCCTTTTTCTTTATGATACCCACTTCAAACTGCCGCCGTGCCTGTCAGCTCTGAAAGCTGGCCCGCGCGCAGAAAAACGCTCGCTTTTTCTGGCATGTGGAATATTCTATATAATTGATCATTGTTCAATCAGAAAGGAGCGGGTGTATGGGAAGAAGAGCAGGCGGCGGGAGCGGGAAAAAGGAAGAGATCCTTTCCGCCGCGCAAAGCTGCTTTTTGGAGCATGGCTTCGACGGGACCTCAGTACGGTCCATTATGAAAAAGGCCGGCGGAGAAATCGGGCTGTTTTATTATTACTTTCAGGGCAAGGAGGAGATCTTTGACCGGGTTCTGGACCGTTTTTTTTGCCGGTTATCAGGAGGCGTCCGCGCGCATTGTCGATCGCGGGCGGCGTAATCCCTGCCGGGTGATGGAGGAATTCTTCATCTGTATGGAGCGGGAGACCGCCGCTTTTCGGGAAAAATATGCCGGTAAAATGCACCGCACCGTGCGCTGGGCCATCCGGGAGCATACCCTTACCCTCATCGAGCCTTATCTGCGGCAGATCGTGGAAATCCAGAGCGCCTATTACGGTGTTCCCACCCCCATTGCGCCGGAGGCGGCGGCATTCTATCTGACCCACGGCGTGGGCAGCGCGATCCTGCATGAAGACAGCGAGCAGTATCTGCAAAACCACACCCAGATCAAACGCGGCATCAGCCTGCTGATGGGAATGCCCATGGACGAGCAGGCCCTTGGCATTCCGTACCCGGCGGCGGCAGAGGACATCCCAGGCTGGATGGAGCTGATCCGTTCGCTGCGGCAGTATTTTCCCGGTCTGAACGAGGCGGAATATGAACCGCAGCTTGCAGAGCGCATGCAGCACGGCGAAGCATGGGCGTTCCGCCACAACGGCGGGATCCCCGCCGCCATTCTCTATTCTCAAGCGCGCCGGGAGCTGGATTTCCTTGCCGTATCACCGAACTACCGCCGGCGCGGACTGGCACAGAAGCTGGTGGAGACGGCCGCGGCACAGTTCCCTGTTGAGACAACGCTCTCGGTCGTGACTTATCGTGCCGGAGACCCGCTGGGGGCCGCTGCCCGCGCGTTTTATGACGCGCTTGGCTTTGCGCCCGTAGAACAGCTGACCTTGTTTGATTATCCCTGCCAGCGGCTTTCCGTCACCCTGCCGGAGGGGCCGCTGACAGCGGTCAGGAAATCAATAACAATGAATTCGGAACACTGCCCGTGCAGGCGGATAAACTGCGAACGGCATGGCAACTGCGCGGTTTGCCGCTCACATCACGAAACGTCAAAAAAAGTCTCTGCGGCCTGTGACCGCATCAAAGCCGGAGAAGAGCGGAAAAAATCGGAAGAACATCTTCATGGTCCCCGAGGAAAATCCCGGAAACAGAACATGTCAGTTTGCGCAAGCGCGCAGCAAAAGGAGAAATGAATATTGATTTATCATGCGGATGTATTCAGCAAAGAACCGTATGCCGGAAACGGGCTTACGGTCGTTTTCTGCGATCCCGGGCTGTCCCAGGAAGAGATGCAGCGCATGGCCTGCGAATTCAAACAGTTTGAAACAATCTTTTTAAAAGAAATACGACCT
>NZ_JBNPLQ010000048.1:0-10546 GCF_050313575.1 Candidatus Pseudoscillospira sp. SGI.172
GGCTTTCCGAATCCAGTCTTTGACGCTTCAGACGCAACTTTGATAGTTTATCATAGCTCGTCCGCTTTGTCAACTACTTTTTTCAGCCCTTTCGGACCCTTCCGATCCCTCGACTCGTTCCCGCCCTGCTCAACAGGTGCTCGAATAATATATCAAAACCACACCCGTTTGTCAACGCTTTTTTCGCATTTTCTTCCGTTCTTTTTTACCTGCTCTTTTCCATGCTATATCTGCACTTTACTCATTGTTTTCCCCACAAGATATGGCTTGTCCCTTCCCTCTGTTTCGTATTTTTTCCGTCAAAACCGCAAGGGCCGGCAGCAAAACTCCGAAAAACAAATTTCCCACCGGAGCTGCCTCCTCGCTCCAAAAAAGGACGCTCCCCCGATCCGGCAGCCATCCGGCGATCAAAAAGCCAAAAAGGGCCGCCGGGTACCGCCCCCAGGTCCACTTGGGGATCAGCGTTTGCCCCAGCGCGCCGCAGCTCCACTCCAGAAGTGCCAGAAGGGCCAGGTCCCCCAGGGCGATCACCGCCGCCAGCGCCGCCTCTCCCCTCTGGAACGCTCCGGGCAGGCCGACGCCCCTTAATAAATAGAGGATGGGCTCATCCATCTCTCCCACCAGCGCGGGCCCAAAGGCCCCCACCACCGCCAGCAGCAGTGCGGCCAGCGCAGCGCTGGCCCAGACAGTCCACGCCCCTCCCCGCAGACCGCTTTCCTTTCTCAGGGGCAGGCACAGCGCATAAACGCCATATCCGGCCAGAGACAGCACGGCCAGCGCAGCCGCCGGCAGCCCGGAGGCATCCTCTCCCCGGGCGGGCCACAGGTTCTGCCACCGCAGTGAGGAGAGCGCCAGCAGGAGGACCGCTCCCATCACGGCCGTCACCGCCAGGAAAAAAATCCGCCCGGTCCGGGCAAAGGATGCCCCGTCTCCACGGCTCAGCCACAGAGTCACCACCAGAGTGGCCGCCAGAAAAAGCCACCGGCTGCCCCCTTCTCCCACCGTGGCCGTCAGCCGGTCGGCATACCGCCGGGCGCTGACGGCCAGCAGAAAGATCCCCCACAGCAGGTAGCCGCCCACGATCCCCTTTCCCAGCCATCGGCCAAAGGACGCGTTCAACCCCCGGGGGAGGCTCTCCGCCCCCAGGGTCCGCCACAGCCGGCACAGGACCAGACCAACGGGCAGGGCCAGCACCGGCGCCAGCCAGGCCAGCCGCCCGGCAGCGGCAACCGGTACCGTCACCAGCCCCAGCGCCGCGGGCGCCAGCGACGCCATCGTCAACTCCAGCCGCTCCCGCTGAGACCGGCCCTTTTCAGCTCCTCCGTTCATAGCTGCCCTCGATCCTCCCTGTCACTTTGACCGCCAGCTCCTCCACCGGCGCGTTTTCTATGTGCCCCCACGCCCAGGGGCGCAGCGCTCCCCGCTCCCGGTCCAGGCCCCAGCAGTCCAGCCGGTCGGACAGGACCGCCCGGATCTGACGCTCTCCCCAGACCTCCAAAGCCGCCTCCTGTGCCTCTCCCCGAACGCTTTGTGCGGTCAGGGTGCACCTCACCTCTCCGTCCTTGGCCCAGGTCCGCACCCCGGTGAGGGCGGCGGCAGAGCCGTCGGGCAGGGGGACCACCGTCCCCTTGCCCAGTCCGGCCAGCAGCTCGGCCCCCTGGGCAGCCTCTCCCGTCCAGAGGCGCACCAGCCCCTCCGGCCCTACCGCTGCCCAGCCCGCGGGCTCCAGCGCTCCATCCCCGTCCGGCTCCAGCACGGGGACCGGGGCGTACTCCCCCTCCGCCAGACGGGAGAGGGTCTCCCCCACCGTCCGGCCCCGGGGGTCTTCCGTTCCGCCTTCTTTGGCCGCCTGGGCGGCGGCATCGGACAGAGCCGCCCCGGCGGAGCCTCTTACAATATATAATAAAGTATCCAACCTCAGCTCCCGGTCTGTCAACACAAAGTCCAGGGTCTCCCACAGTCCCGTGCGGGCCAGGTCCTCCCCCACCAGAAGGCGGTCGGCCTGCCCCAGATAAGGGACGGCACTGCCCTTTTTCCCCAGTCCGCGGCACGCCTCAGCCAGCGACTGCCCCTTTCCCGTCAGTACCTGTGGCTCCTCATCCTGAGAGGCCCGCACTCCCGTCACCGCGGTCACGGCCACCGCGGCGCCCGCTCGATCCGCCGCCAGGGCGGACACCAGCGTCAGCTCCTCCATCTCCCGGCCCCGGGGCAGCAGTCCCACACCCCGGGCCGCAAGCACCACCGCCAGAAGCAGGGCCCATCCTTTTCCCTTCATTGCTGCTTCCTCCGATTTTCCGGCTTCAGGTAGCCCGGTCTCAGTTTGTCCCGGGGCAGGGGCTGCCGCAGGACAGTCTCACCCTCCACCTGCTCCCCGGAGTTGGCTGCAAAGGGAGTGAGATAGGCCGCGCCAAAGCTCTCCAGCCCGGCCAGATGCCCCACCAGAAAAGCCGTGCCCATCAGTACACCGAACAGACCGGCCAGACCGGCCAGCACCGTCAGCAGGAACCGCCACAGCCGCAGCGCCCCGGCCAGATCCTGACTGGGCATGGTGTACCCGGCGATGCCGGCCACCGCCACCACCACCAGCACCGCCGGGGAGATGAGCTTGGCCTCCACCGCCGCCGAGCCCACCACCAGGCCGCCCAGGATGGACACGGTCTGACCGATGGATTGGGGCAGGCGGAGCCCCGCTTCCTGAAGCACCTCGAAAGCCAGCAGCAAAAGCAGCGTCTCAAAGAGCGTGGAGAAGGGCACATCCCGCCGGGCGGCCATAATGGACAGGGCCAGGCGGGTGGGGATCATCTCGGGATGGAAGTTCACCATGGCCACATAGACCGCCGGCAGGTAGAGCGTCCCCAGCAGGCACACCCAGCGCAGCACGGTGAGCGCGGAGGCCACCATCCAGTTCTCCGCCCGGTCCTGAGGGGTCCGGAGAAAATCCCCGATCACCGCCGGGGCCAGATACCCCAGGGGCAGCCCCTCCACCAGAATGCCCACCCGGCCCTGGGCCAGTCCGTAGCAGAACCGGTCGGGCCGTTCGGTATGCTGCACCAAAGGGAAGGGGGTATTCAGCCGGTCGGCGATATATTCCTCCAGGTTTCCGGTGGCCAGCAGCGCGTCGATGTCGATCCGCTCCACCCGCCGCTTCAGATCCTCCACCGTCTCCGGGTTGGCGATCCCGTCCAGCCACACCAGATCCACCGGGGTCAGGGACTGCCGTCCCACGATCTGCTCCTCGATCCGCAGCTCTGGAGCCCGGAGGTGCCGCCGGGTGAGAGAGGTGTTGGTCCTCAGATTCTCTACAAAGGAGTCCTTGGGGCCTTTGACTGAGACCTCGTTTTCCGGATCCCCGATGCTCCGCTTTTCCTCGGTGCCCGTATTAAAGGAGAGGGCCTTGGGCCGGTCGGGAAAGAGCAGCAGGCAGTTTCCCCCGATGAGCGCATCAGCCGCCTCGTCCAGCGTCTCCACCTCGGTCACCGACAGGTTGTATAGCGCGCCGGAGCGCATCCGCTCCCAGGCCATGGCCTGGCTGCCCTCCCCCAGAGCCCGGTCCTGAGCCAGAGGCCGGAGGATATAGTCGCTCACCCGCTCCATCTTTACCATGCCGGAGAGAAAAATGAGGTCGGCCCGCAGGGCCTCGTTGCCCCCCACCGCCACACCCCGGCGGTTGTAGTCCACGCAGCGGTCAAACACCTGGCCCAGCCGCTCGGCGGTCAGGGGGCCCTCCAGCCGGGGCTCCCGCCGGGGATGGGGAGGATCGGGACGTTTTTTCCGTCCGAAAAATCCCATGCGCCTCCTCCTTTCACCGTTTTTTCCAGTGTGCCCCACCGTTGGATTTGTTATCCCTTTTTTGCGGGTGGCCGCGCTTGGTGGGGGCGTAATTGCTCTCCTGCATGGGTGCCCTGGAATACCGTTCTTTTCGATCTGGACCACAGGCGGTGCCGTCTGGCAGGCATGTGGTTTTTTGTTCCGCATGCGTGCTCTGAACGGCCATTCCTTTTTAGAAAAAGGCCAGCCTCTCGAACCACCCGCCCAAAGGGCCGCAATCACACCGCAGCCAAACGGCACCGCCCCCCAGCTAAAAAACAGACGCGCCGCTTTTTGCGGCGCGTCTGTCACAATGTTTTTTTACTCCTTGATTTCCCGAATCAGCACAAAGGGGGTCAGCTGCCGGTCCTGACCGGCCGGATTGTCCCGAATGAGGTCCAGAAGTCCCTCCTCGCTCCAGCCCTTGAGCTGTTCCCCCCGGCCCAGCAGCTCCACGTTCAGATCGTTGGCATCCACGATCATCATCACCACGCCGGTCTTGTCGTAGACCTCGTCGCACACCCTGTCCGGATCGCTGGGGACCCGCACGCCCATGTGCTCATACTCGGGGATGTCATGGCCGTAGAAGCCGTCCAGGCCGGACACCTCGGTGCCCAGCATCTTGTAAAACGTCCCGTGGACACCCCGGAGCTTGTCGACGGCGGCACAGACGGCAGCCCACAGCACCTTCCCCAGGCCGCAGACGTTGATGGCAAACTGCATCTTCACCGGCAGTCCCATCCCCGGTCCGGCTTCGGTCTGGTGGACAAAACGGGAGAGGAGCCTGGCCCAGAACCCGGGCTTCACTTCATCCTCGGTGACGATCCGGCCCTGGCACAGGGCGATGACCTTCTCGCTGGAGGAGACGATGTCCCCCGGTTCATAGTGCGGCAGTACGTATTGACGAATCAGGTCGAGGTAGCTCTCCCCCACCTGAACAAAATGGGTCGTAATGGCATGGCGGGCATATTTTTTGCCCCCCGCCTCAATGACGACGTTCTTTCCCTCATTTGCGTAAAAATCCATTTGAACGGCTCCCTTTCGTGCAAGTATTCCTATTATATCCATATTGGAAGCCGCGCGCAACCTTTAATCTGTTTTTCTTTTTCTATCCCACCGCGGTGGGCGTGGGCCGGGCCGACCGGCCGGTCTCCTCCCGGGGCCTCCGGTTTCGCCGCCGGCCCCAAGCCTTAGTCGCCTCGCACACCGCCACCGGCGCCGCCGCCAGGGCCAGCACCACCAGCCACTGGGTCGGATCCATGGCCACCGTCTGGAACACCGCCTGCAGCGGCGGCAGGCAGAGCACCGCCACCTGCATGGCCGCGCCCACCAGAAAGGCCCGGTTCATGGCCGGGTTGGAGAACACCCCGATGTGAAACACCGACTGCTCCTCGCTCCGGGCGTCAAAGGCGTGAAAGAGCTGGCAGAGCGTGAGGGTGGCGAAGGCCATGGTGTTGGCCGCCGCGCTGGCCTCCCCGGGATCGGAGAGCACATACTCCCCCAGCCAGTAGGCCCCCAGAGTGAGCAGCCCCACCATGGCCCCCTGCCAGGCCAGCCGCAGGGAAAAGGCCCGGGTGAAAAGGCTTTCGTGGGCATTTCGGGGCCGCTGGTCCATGACCTCCTCCTCCACCGGCTCCACCCCAAGGGCCAGGGCCGGGAGGGCGTCGGTCACCAGGTTGAGCCACAGCAGCTGCACCGGCACCAGCGGCATCTGGTGGAACCCCAGCACCGTGGCCAGAAAGATGGTCAGGATCTCTCCGATATTGCAGGAGAGCAGATAGTGGATGGCCTTTTTGATGTTGGCGTAGATTCCCCTTCCCTCAGCCACGGCGGAGACGATGGTAGCAAAGTTGTCGTCGGTGAGGATCATGTCGGCGGCCTCCTTGGCCACATCGGTGCCCGCCTTCCCCATGGCACAGCCGATGTGGGCGGCCTTGAGAGCGGGCGCGTCGTTCACACCGTCCCCCGTCATGGCCACCACCTGTCCCTTTTTCCTCCAGGCGTTGACGATGCGGCTCTTGTGCTCCGGGGAGACCCGGGCGTAAACGGCGAAGCGCTCCACGTCCTCCTCCAGCGCCTCCTGGGGCATAAAGTCCAGGTCGGCCCCTGTGACCACCAGATCCCCGCTCCGGCAGATCCCCAGGCTGCGGGCGATGGCGGCGGCGGTGAGCTTGTGATCTCCCGTGATCATCACCGGCCGGATCCCCGCCCTCCAGCACTGCTCCACCGCGGCCCCGGCCTCGGGCCGGGGCGGGTCGATCATCCCCACCAGGCCCAGGAAGGTCAGGTCTTTTTCCACCGCCGACGGAGTGAGCTTCCCCGGCATCCGATCCAGCTCCCGGACCGCCACACCCAGCACCCGCAGGGCTCCGGCGGCCATGCGGTCGTTGGCGGCCAACGCCGCCCTTTTTGCCGCGGCGGAGAGCAGGCACCGCTCCAGCAGCACGTCGGGCGCGCCCTTGACATAGACCCGGCAGCCCCCGCCGGGCTTTGAATATACGGTGGACATGAGCTTGCGTCCCGCGTCAAAGGGCACCTCTCCCCGCCGGGGATTCTCCCGCTCCAGCCCGGCCTTGTTTACCCCCTCTTTCCGGGCGGCCTCCACCAGGGCGGCCTCGGTGGGGTCCCCCGTCACCCGCCCCCGCTCGTCCACGGAGGCGTCGCAGCAGAGGGCGGCCGCGGTGAGCAGGGCCGTCCGGTCCTTTCCCGCCGCCATCCACGTTTCCGTTACAGTCATTTTATTCTGGGTGAGGGTCCCCGTCTTGTCTGAGCAGATCACTCCGGCGCAGCCCAGGGTCTCCACCGCGGGCAGCTTTTTGACGATGGCGCCCTGCCTGGCCATCCGCTGCACGCCCAGCGCCAGCACGATGGTGACAATGGCGGGCAGGCCCTCGGGGATGGCGGCCACCGCCAGAGACACCGCCGTCATGAACATCTCCAGAATGCCCCGCCCCTGGAGCAGCCCCACTCCGAACATCACCGCGCACACGCACAGGCAGAGGAACGACAGGGTCTTGGAGATCTCTCCCATCTTCCGCTGGAGGGGGGTCTCGGTCTCCTCCTGATTCAGCAGGAGCCCGGCCACCTTCCCCACCTCGCTGTTCATGCCGGTGGAGGTGACCGCGCAGACGCCCCGCCCCGCCGTGATGACCGTAGAGCCGATGACCATGTTGTGCCGGTCTGCCAGGCCGGTCTCCGGAGGCAGGCCCTCCCCCACGCACTTCTCCACCGGGACCGACTCCCCTGTCATGGCGCTCTCGTCGGCCTTCAGACCCGCGCAGTCCAAAATGCGGGCGTCGGCGGGCACCAGGTCCCCCGCCTCCAGACGGATCAGGTCTCCCGGAACCAGCTCGGCGGCTCCCAGCCGCAGCTCTTTCCCGTCCCGGGTCACCCGGGCGAGGGGTGCCGACATCTGCTTCAGGGCCTCCAGCGCCCGCTCGGCGCTGCTCTCCTGGGAGATGGAGATCACGGCGTTGACCGCCACGATGAGCAGGATAATGGCGGCGTCCAGCCAGTCCTCCCCGCCGCTGGACAGGAAGGACAGCCCCGCCGCCGCCAGCAGCACCAGGATCATGGGATCCTTCAGCTGCTGAAACAACCGCTCCGCCATGCTCTCCCGGGGCCGCCCGGTCAGAGCGTTGGGTCCGTAAATCCCCAGCCTCCGCTTTGCCTCTTCCGCCGACAGGCCCCGCCTCCGGTCGGTCTCCAGATCCGACAGGGTCTCCCCAATGCTTTTGCTGTGCCAGGCGCTCATGGCTTCCATTCCTTTCATTTCCACTTTCTGGAAACCATGATACGCCCACGCTTGTCCGATTACAAGGGAAACTTGGCGGAGGCCAGTAAAGCCCGAAGGAAATCTCCGTTGGCGGGCGGGCGGTCTGTCTCAGAGCATCCGGTCAGCTTCCGATAGGGCTTGCTGCCGGTCTGGTGGATCTGGCGGATGAGAGAGCGGATATTCTTTTCCACGCAGGCGTAGGTGCTCCGGCTCTCGGACGCCACCTGCAAATAGGCCTCCTTCATCAGCTCCACCCGACCGCTGCCCAGGATCTCCAGAGCCCGGATGGCCTGCCGGTAGCCCAGGCACTTTGGCTTCGCCCCCATCTGCTGGAGCAGGGTCTCAAACTGCTGCCGCCGGTCGCCGCAGAGGGAGCGGATATCCTCCGCCAGCTCCTGAAACAGCACCGGTTTGGCCAGAAAAAAATCCGCTCCCGCGCTGAGCGCCGCAGCGCTGACGGCCGGACCCGCCGCCCGGGTGACCACCAGGATCTTGGACCGGCCGCCCTCTCTCCGGTAGCGGCGCAGCAGTTCCATCCCGCTGATGCCGGGGAGGATCAGGTCCAGCAGAATCAGATCGGCCTCCTCCCGGCGGGCCAGCTCCAGGCCGGTCAATCCGTCCGCGGCCTGGCCGCAGGGCTCCAGTCCTTCGGTATTCTCCAGAAAATCCAGCAGCAGCCATCTCTGTGTCGGATCATCCTCCACCACCAGCACTCGGATCGGCCCCATTTAATGTTCCTCCTCAGGCCGCATGGCCTCCAGCATCTCCTGAAGGCGGATGACGACTTGGGACAGCATGTCCCGTTCCACGACGTTCAGCCCGGCCATGTATTCCGCAGCCAGCGCCGCACAGCCCACCATCTCGTCGCGGCCGAACAGCAGATAGTCGCTGGTGACTCCCAGCGCTTTGACCAGCTTAGAAAATTTTCCCACAGTCATGCTCTGCTGACCCTTCTCCACTTTGGCAAGAAACTGCGTTGAGATATCTGCGGCCTCGGCCAGCTGTTCCGCCGTCATCCTCCGCCCCTTTCGGGCCATCCGGATCCTCGCACCGACGGCCGCCGCCGCCGGGTCCACTCCGTTTTCTCTCATTTCCTGTCTCATGGCTGTCCCTCACCTTTTAACTGATAGGTATAGATTGCCACAATTATCGAAGAATTGAATCATCTATTGTTTTGTTCTATATCAATTATAATTTCATTTTATTGGGCCGCACTGCTCAAAAAAGACCGGCGGGACGTAGTTTTGTCCCGCCGGTTTTGCTCTTTGATTTCTTTTCGATCAGCTGCCGGAAGCCGTTTCCGCAGGTGCCGGGCTCTCCTCCGCCGGTGCGCCGGTCTCCGGAACGGGGCTCTCGCTCACCGCCGGACTGGCGCTGGCCTTGGCCGCGGCTTTGGCCTCCATCACAGTCTGGAGCTTGTCGTAGAAAGTCTTGGGATCCAGCGTATCGTAGGCTTTGGTGGTCTTTACCTCGGCCTCGTCCAGCCACTGCTGGGTGAGCTGGCTGAACTTGTAGTCCGTAGTGCAGTTCTGCTTGACCTGCTCCTGATCCACGTCCAGCCGAAGAATGACGTGATAGCCGAACCGGCTCTCCACGGGGTCGCTGATCTCCCCCACCTTCAGGGCCTTCGTGGCATCCTCAAACTCGCTGACCATCTGCCCGGTATAAATATAGGTGTAGCCGTCGGGATAGGCCAGTGTTCCGTCGTCATTGCGCCCGTCCTCGCTGTACTGGTTCATCAGCTCGTCAAACTTTTCCACGGTATCGCCGGCGTCCCGGAGCTGCTGCCGCAGGTCCTGTGCCTTCTGGAGGGCCTGGGCCTTCTCCTCGTCGGTGAACTCCTCATAGGACTGCCCGTCCTCGCTGACCTTCCGGGTGGAGATCAGAATGTGCTTGGCTGCGTAGATGCCGTTATCCGCAACAAACTGCTCATAGTCCGCATCGGTAACGGCGAGCGAACCGTCTCCCTCCAGCTTCTCCTTGAGTCCCTGATTGAGGTAGTAGACAGTATTCAGCTTCACAAACCCGTCCCGGGAAATACAGCGGCTGTCCAGCCACTCCTGCAAAGCCTCTTCGCCGCCCAGCTGTTCGGCCACCTTCGCCATTTCGTCATTGATCTCTTTGTTCTGCTCCTCGGTGAGGGTGATCCCCGCCTCGGCGGCCTTGGTCTCAATGACCCGATAGAGCTTGGCGGTCTCCAGCGCGTCGGACTTCAGTACTTCGGCCGTGGCGGTTCCGTCCTCTCCCAGAGTCTCCTCCCAGGCGTCGTCGTTGGCCAGGCTGCCATACTGCTTTTCCTGGGAAATCGCGCTCAGGAGCCAGAAGAGATATTCCTCCGCCGGAATCGCCTGTCCGTCCACCGTGAGGATCTCACTGTCCCGCTTGAGGTTGGCGGCCTGGTAGGCCATATCGTCAGGATCGGCGGCAGCCCCACAGCTGGCCAGAAGGCACAGGGCCAGCGTCCCGGCGATCAATCGACTCTTCTTCATGTATATCCTCCTTCGTGATGTAGCGTCACGGTAGCCATTGTACCACCCTTTTCCTGTCGAGACAATGAAAACCGAAGTTCCTTTCCGAATTGTTTACAAATTTAAGAAACTACTGATTCAAACCAAGTATGTGGATCGGTGAGCAGATTTTCCGCCTGACTGCGTTAAAAAATCTTGAAATACACAAAGTATTCCTGCGATTTTTTGTCTTGCCAGACGAAAAATCTGCCGCTGAGACACGTGCGGGGATTGATTCAGTGGTTCCTTAAGAAAAGACGGCGGTGCAGCATAAGCCGCACTGCCGTCCGAGACTGTCGAAAAAGTGGCTGCGCCACTTTTTCGGGCAGGATGCAGCCCGTCGCGCGCACGCATGGTCCGCCGAAGGCGGACCATGCGCACACTGACGGGCTGAGAGGTGTTTTCTGCCACGTACACGCCGCGGCAGGAAACGGATCCCACCTCTTTCGCGCCTGCG
>NZ_JBNPLQ010000049.1:0-10374 GCF_050313575.1 Candidatus Pseudoscillospira sp. SGI.172
TCTGTCTCGTCCTTTCTTGATCTCGGTTCGCGTTTCTGCGAAACATTTTTTGCCCGTGTTGAAGTGAAAACTCTGGGATAAGTCCAAATGAGTGGGGAGTCTCCCCCGGGAAAGCAGCGCTTTGCGCGACACAAACAATAATTTTATTAAAAAATATTTTGTAACAAAACTATTGTGAAACAAAACTAACACTATTTTGCATAAATGTCAAGCAATTTTTTGCATTTTTTTTGATATGTATTTTATGAAATAGGGCACATGACGTGCAAACAAAATTTTGATTTTGTATAAGCATAATTTGTTGACAAAACAAAATGCCAATACTATAATGTGACCACACGTCCGGGCAGGTCCATTGGAAAAACAAGATATTCAATTTTCTGCCCCAATTTATGAGAATGGTAACAGATAGGAGCGAAGCGAATCATGAATGTGCTGCTCTGCGTCAAGCAAGTGCCTGATACCGCCCGTACCGGGTATTGTGGAAGGACAGAGACACTGCCCGCAGGCAGCGCCTCTTCTGCCTTAAATCCCATGGACAAATACGCGTTGGAAATTGCGGCCCGATTAAAGGATGCAGATCCAGAGGTCAAGGTCACTGCCCTCACCCTTGGTTCGAAATTGGCTGAACAGGCACTGCGAGATTGCCTGGCGCTGACTGCTGACTCGGCCTATTTGCTTTGTGATCCGCTCTTTGAGGATTCCGACAGTCTGGCAACCAGCTACACGCTGAGCGTTGCCATCAAAGCGCTTGCGCACAAGGAAGGCCCCTTCGACCTTATTTTGTGCGGCAGGCAGGCCGCCGACAGTGATGAAGGGCACGTGGGGCCCCAACTTGCAGAGTGGCTGGGGCTCCCCCAGGTGACATGCGGGTTGACGGTTGAAAGGGAGGGCGCATCTTTCAAAGTGCACAGAGAGACTCAGGCGGGGACTCAGGTGGTAACAGTGCCGACGCCCTGTGTGGTGACTGTTACAAAGTCCGCCTTGGAATGCCGCTATCCGGACATTCTCCGCATGATGGAGTCAAACCGGGCAGAAATTTTTGTCCTCCGGGCTTCCGATCTTTCTGACCTGGATCTCACTCAGGTGGGGCGGAAAGGCGCCTCCACCCATATAAAAAAAATCGTTCCTCCCCCCCAGAAAACAGGCCGAATCAGAATTGAGGAAGAATCAGATGAGAATTCAGCCCGAAAGCTCTATCAGCTTTTAAATGCGGCCGCAATTCTCTGAAGGGAGATAGGAACTTTGGAAAGCAGATCAAACGACATATGGGTTTTCATTGAAACCAGCGGCGGCGCAGCAGAAAAAGCCGCGCTGGAGGCGTTGACTCCCGGCAGAGCGCTGGCAGACCGGCTTGGAGGGAGACTTACCGCCGTGGTCCTTGGCTGTGAGGTTGATGCGGCAGTAAGAACCGCCGGAATGTCCGGAGTGGAACGGATCATTGTTGCGGACGCTCCCGAATTTCGCCTGTACACTACCGATGCATATGTTGACGCCCTTGCGTATCTGGTTAGGAAATACCAACCGGATATTTTTCTGATGGGGGCCACCGAAAACAGCAGAGACCTGGCCCCCCGGTTGAGCGCCCGTTTGCGGACGGGGTTGGCTTCCGACTGTACCGGCCTGGAATTTGACCCGGAAATCGGTTGCGTGGCATGGACCCGCCCAATTTTTGGAGGGCAGTTGCTGGAAACGCTTCTCTGCCCCACTCAAAGGCCGCAAATCGGAACCGTCCGTCCGGGGATCTTCCATCGTCCCCCGCTTATTGCCCATGAAGCAGAAATTATTCGGGAAAATATCCGTGTGAGTCCCGGGGATATACACACCCGCATCCTGGAGCTTTTGGCCGATCCAGACTCCGGAAAAGTAGAGCTGGAAGAGGCGGATATTGTCGTCTCCGGCGGCCTGGGTTTGGGTGGACCGGAGGGCTTTGCACCGGTCAGGGCTTTGGCTCAAGTGCTTGGAGGCGCAGTCGGTGCGTCCCGCGGGGCTGTGGACGCAGGCTGGATTTCTCATGCCCATCAAATTGGGCAGACGGGAAAGAAGATTTCTCCCAAGCTGTATATTGCCTGCGGAATTTCCGGGGCCAATCAGCATGTGGCGGGAATGAGAGGGGCAAAGTATATCGTCGCCATCAATAAAAATCCCCTGGCGCCTATTTTTGATATTGCCGATTATGGCGTGGTGGGAGATCTCTTCAAGGTCCTTCCAGTCCTCACGGAAGAAATCCGAAAGGCTCGTATGTAGAGGAAAACATGTTGTTCCGGAATGTAAAAAACCTGTATCCAGAGGCGGGAATTCCGCTTCTGGATACAGGTTTTCTTTTGCGAAAATATCTCAGTCTCCTGGCTTAAGAACTCTTTGAATTCCAATATTCAGACGTTTCATCTTGCGATAGAGGAAGCTGCGCTCAATTCCAAGCTCTTCCGCTGCCGCCCGCACATTCTGACCGTTGCGTTGAAGGGAATTTCGGATCATTTTTGCCTCATAGGCAGAGACCGCATCTGACAAACGGCCTCCCTGAAGTTCTGGTTCCATTCCGGTACCGCGAGACGGGGAAGACACCTTGATCGGCAGATTTTCAAGGTCGATGATTACTTTGTCGCAAGAGGCATACGCTCCGGCAAGAACATTTTGCAGTTCTCGCACATTTCCTGGCCAGGAATAGGCACGCAGACATTTTTTGACTCGGTCAGAGAGAATGATGCTGGTCCTGTATTTCCGATTCAGTTCGCTGAGGTAGCAGTTTGCGTGGAGAAGGATATCCATGGGACGGTCTCTGAGCGGGATCATCTCGATATTGATGACAGCCAGACGATAGTAAAGATCCTCCCGAAAAGTGCCTGCCTTCATCATCGTCTGCAGATCCTGCCTGGTGGCCGCTACAATGCGCACGTCCACATGGATGGGAGATTCTCCCCCCACCCGTTCCACCTGGGCGTCCTGGAGCACCCGCAGCAGTTTTACCTGGAGGGGAAAGGGCATGTCGCCGATTTCGTCGAGAAAGAGGGTTCCGCCGTTGGCAAGCTGAAATTTCCCCGGCTTACCCCCCCGTTTCGCCCCGGTAAAGGCCCCTTCCTCGTAGCCGAAAAGTTCCGATTCCAGCAGATTATCTGGAATGGCCCCGCAGTTAATGGCAATAAAAGGCCCGTCACGGCGCTCACTCTCCAGGTGGATGGCTTTGGCGAAAACCTCCTTGCCTGTCCCTGTCTCCCCTGTAATAAGGACAGGAAAATCGGTTTTAGCCGCCTGAATGCCAAGCCGCTTGAGTTCCAGAAGCTTCGGGTCCTTTCCGATCAGCCCCTGGAATCCGCCGAATCCGGAGATGTTGTTCTGATAGGCTTCTTTATAGTATTTCAACTCCAATTCGGCGATCTCCTTCGCCGTATCCATAGCCCGCTGTCGAAATTTCATGTGGGCGGCGGCTCCAATGAGCTGACCGTCCTCATCAAAGATGCAAAATCGATTGGCTACGGCATAAGCCTCCGTTGCATCCCGGGTCTCTCCTGCACAGTATGGCTGAATGTACACACCCTGGCTGCCGTCTCCGCGATGGCGCTTGGCCAGCACATCGTACATAGAGGTCGTAGTAATGACAGAGCCAATGGGCTTGCCCAAGAGGTTTTTTCTGTCCTTGGCCAGAAAGTCACAGTAGTTTTGATTGATATCCGTGATGATGCCATCCTGATCCACCACAATGAAGCCGTCCTCCGTCTTGTCAAGGAACTCCTCAAAAATGAGACGGCAACGGTGGTCCTCAGTCATAACGGACGCCTCCCTTCTTGTTCTGGCTTCAGTGTAGCACACCCCTCAGGACGGAGCAAGCAGAAGTGTGAAATTTTTGACACATATTTGCTCAAAAGACACATGAATTTGCCATGGAATTTCTCAAAGAAGAGCTGCGCAAAAACAATTTAAAAAGTTTTTCCTTTGTGCTGCAAGTTATTCGCAAGCAAAAACTGTGAAGGAAACAATTTTTTGGGAAATTGGCACAAAAACTGCACTATTACAAGTCGTGAATTGTGAATGACGACCAAATTTGCTTTTGGAGATAACAAGGAGGGGTGAGGAATGCATTTTAGCAGGGAAGAAAAGATGCTTCAAAAAATGGCCGGGGAATTTGCTCGCGGGGAATTGCGGCCCATAGCCGCGGACATTGACAGGGAAGAGCGCATTCCCCGGGAGGTGATCCAGAAAATGGCAGGGGTGGGCTTTACGGCGCTCAACGTCCCAAAGGAGTACGGAGGGCCCGGACTGGCCGGCATCTCCAATGTCTGCAAGGTGCTGGTGATTTCCGAGCTGGCCCGCGAGTGTGCCAGCACGGCCGAGGTCATTGCCGTGCATACGCTGGTCAACGATATTTTTCTCAAACACGGGAACGAAGCGCAGAAGCGGAAATATCTCTCCGCCGCGGCGGCGGGAAAAATCGGCGCGTTCGCCCTCACGGAGGCGAACGCGGGCTCTGACGCCAGCGCCGCCGCCACCAGAGCCGTTCCCGACGGGGATGACTATGTGCTGGACGGAAGCAAGTGCTTTATCAGCAACATGGGCCCAAACGAGGGCGATTATGTGGTGGTGATCGCCCTGACCGATCCCAAACGCGGGACCAGGGGCATGTCCGCCATCGTCGTGGACCGGAACACGCCGGGATTCACCATCGGCAAGCGGGAAGAGAAGATGGGCCTGCGGGGGGCGGATATCTCCGAATTGATCTTTGAAAACTGCCGGGTGCCCAAAAGCAATCTGATCGGCCGGGAGAACGAGGGGTTCAAGATCGCCATGCAGGCACTGGACGGGGGCCGGATCGGGATGGCCGCCCAGGCCCTGGGGATCTCGGACGCGGCCATTGCGGCGTCCATCGAGTATATGGGACAGCGGGTCCAGTTCGGCAAGCCCATCGGAAAGCTCCAGGGCCTGCAGTGGTATCTGGCCGACATGGCCACCCGGACCGAGGCCGCCCGGGCCCTGGTCCTGGAAGCGGCGGAGGCCGCCGATGCGGGGGAGCCCTTTACCAAACTGGCCTCCATGTGTAAATATTTCGCCTCGGAAACTGCTGTTTGGGTGACCAACAAGGCGCTTCAGATCCACGGCGGCTACGGCTATATGCGGGACTACCCTTTGGAGCGGATGTACCGGGACGCCCGAATCGTCCCCATCTATGAAGGGACCTCGGAAATCCAAAAAGTGGTGATCGCCAGAGAACTGCTGAAGTGAGGCCTTACCGCATGGAGCAATTACAGGAAAGACGAAAGGATGGGTATCTTATGGAAAAGATCGATCTCAATCAGCTCATCGGCGCGAAGATGGAACCCCGGTACCTGGAGTACAACTGGCGGGACGTGTCCCTCTACAACCTGGCGGTGGGCGCCCACAAGGAGGATCTGGCCTACTACTATGAAAAGTACCTGAAGGCCATCCCCACCTTCGGCGCCGTCCCGTACTGGGCCACCGTCAATGTCCGGCCCTATCAGTGGATGCCTCTGCCCGCCTCCATGCTGGCCGATCAGCTGATCAAACCCACCATTGCTTTTTTAAACATGGACCACGAGATCATCATGCATCGTCCCATTGACGCCATCAAAGGCACCTTCCAGTGGCAGGATCAGATCGTGGATGTGTATGACCGGGGGGAGGGCCGCGGCGCCGTGGTCCGCACGAAGATCGACGTGCGGGATGAAGCCGGCAACCCGGTGTGCACGAATTATTCCTGCACCTTCTTCCACGAGGCCGGCGGCTTCGGCGGTCATCCAAGGCCCAAAAGCGGCGTGGAGATCCCGGACCGCGCTCCGGACTGCGTGGCGGCGGACTACATCAGTCCGGTGCAAAACCTGCTCTACCGCCTCACCGGAGACACCAACCTCATCCATGTGGATCCGGAGTACGCCAGGAGCATGAAGTTCGACCAGCCCATCGTCCAGGGCCTGTGCTCCTTTGGCTTTGCGTGCCGTATGATCATAGATTCGCTCACTCCCGGTGAGCCCGAGCGCATGACCCGGATGGCCGCCGCCATGAGCAGCCCCCTCCTTCCGGGCACTCCTGTGGAGACGCACATCTGGAAAATGGGAGACAGGCTGGCCTATTTCCGTCTGGTCGATCAGGAGACCGGGAAGGCGGTCCTGAACCGCGGGGAGTTCGAGTGGAAGTAATCAAAACGACTGATTCCCCCTTTTTTTGATTTCGAATTTATTTTTTTGACACCTGAAAGTGATGGAATCAAAATATATTTCCATAAGAATAATACTGCATCAAAAGAAAAAATGAATAAAATTATAAAGCTCAATAAAAAGATTTACGGTATATAATAACGAAAATGTATTGACGAATTCCAAATATTACTATACAATGCATTTGAAAGTAGTTTTGAATACAAATTACTTTCAAGAAGAAACAATATAATTTTGCAGGAGGTAGTATTATGAACAATCTGATTCTGGAAGTCGAAAATGGGATCGCCCTGCTGACCATCAACCGTCCGAAATCCCTCAACGCATTGAACAGCGAAACCCTGGCGGAACTCAACACCTGTCTGGCCGAGCTGGAAAAGGACCAGGAAGTCAAGGCCGTTATTCTCACCGGTTCCGGCGAAAAGTCTTTCGTAGCGGGGGCCGATATCTCCGAGATGGTGAATGCCACCGCCCCCGAAGGACGCACCATGGGCCTGCTGGCCCGGGAAGCTTTCTCCCGTCTGGAAAACATGCCTCAGGTCACCATTGCCGCGGTCAACGGCTACGCACTGGGCGGCGGCTGTGAGATCTCCATGGCCTGCGACATTCGCGTGGCCTCCGAAAACGCCAGATTTGCCCAGCCGGAATGCGGCCTCGGCATCCTTCCCGGGTTCGGCGGCACCCAGCGTCTGGCCCGCCTGGTGGGCAAGGGCCGCGCCAAGGAGCTGATCTTCACCTGCGATCAGATCACCGCCGAGGAGGCCTGCCGCATAGGTCTGGTCAATCACGTGGTCCCCCAGGCCGAGCTGATCGATTACTGCAAGGCCATGGCCGGCCGCATCATGAAGAACAGCCCCTTCACCGTCGCCCTGGCCAAGCAGGCCATCAACACCGGCATGGATACCGATCTGGACAGCGGCCTGAAGCTGGAGGCCAACCTGTTCGGCCTGTCCTTCGCCACCGAGGACAAGAAGGAGGGCATGACCGCGTTCCTGACCAAGCGCAAGGAGAAGCACTTCATCGGCAAATAAGCAGGGACCGCTAAAAAATTAGGGAAAGGAACCATTGATATGTCCCAAAAACCAATTGTTTCCCCCGCGGAAGCCGCCTCCTGGGTCAAGGACGGCATGACGATCACCACCAGCGGTTTTGTTGCCAGCCAGATGCCGGAGGCCCTGAACAAGGCGCTGGAAAAGAGCTTTCTCGAAACCGGGCATCCCAGAGACCTGACTCTTTTTTACGCCGCGGCGCAGGGCAACCGGGACGGCAGCGGCGCCGATCACTTCGCGCATGAGGGAATGCTCAGGCGGGTCATCGGCGGTCACTACAACATGGCCCCCGAGCTGGGCAAGCTCATCATCGCCAACAAGCTGGAGGCATACAACCTGCCTCAGGGCACCCTGTCTCAGCTTTTCCGGGACATCGCCGCCCACAAGCTCGGCACGCTCACTCACGTTGGGCTGAACACCTTTGCCGATCCCCGGGTGGAGGGGGGCAAGCTCAACGAGATCACGAAGGAAGACATTGTGGAGGTGGTCAGCGTTCTGGGGGAGGAGCGCCTGCTCTACAAGGCCCAAAAAGTGGACATCGCGTTTATTCGCGGCTCCATCGCGGACGAAAACGGCAACGTCTCTCTCCAGCATGAATGCTGCACCAACGAGGCCACAGCCATTGCGCAGGCCGCCAAGAACTCCGGCGGCAAGGTGGTCGTCCAGGTGGAGAAGGTGGTCCAGAGCGGCAGCGTGGATCCCAAGCTGGTGAAGATCCCGGGCATCTATGTGGATGCCATTGTGGTCTGCGAGGACAAGGAGGATCATGCGCAGTGCCAGGGCTGTGAGTACGACGGCTCCATGACGGGCGACTTCCGGATCCCTCTGGGCAGTCTGGAATATCCCCGCATGAGCGCAAAAAAGATCATCGGGCGCAGGGCGGCCATGGAGCTGGAGCCCGACAAGGTGGTCAATCTGGGGATCGGGATCCCCGAGTACATTTCCATGGTGGCCAACGAAGAGGGCATCGGCGACTATATGACTCTCACCGTGGAGGCCGGACCCGTGGGCGGCGTGCCCCAGGGCGGCCCCAAATTCGGCGGCTCCGTCAACGTAGAGGCCATTCTGGACCAGCCGTATCAGTTCGATTTCTATGACGGCGGTGGCGTGGATCTGGCCTTCCTGGGCCTGGCGCAGGCGGATAAGGAAGGCAACATCAACGTCTCCAAATTCGGTCCCAGGATCGCCGGCTGCGGCGGATTCGTCAATATCACGCAGAACGCCAAAAAGGTCTTCTTCTGCGGGACGTTCACGGCCGGCGGGTTCAAGAGCCACGTGGAAGACGGCAGGCTGGTGGTGGACCAGGAGGGCCGCGAGCAGAAGATGATCCACACCGTGGAGCAGATCACCTTCTCCGGAAAGTACGCCGTCAAGACGGGACAGCCCGTCATGTACATCACGGAGCGCGCCGTGTTTGAGCTGCGCCCCGACGGGGTGTACCTCACCGAGATCGCCCCCGGCATTGATCTGAAAACCCAGGTGCTGGATCTGATGGGCTTTACCCCCAGGATGGAGGCCGGCGGCCCCAAGCTGATGGATGCCCGGATCTTCTCGGATGGGCTCATGGGACTGAAAAAATGATTTCGCGCTCCCCGGCACCACTTTTACGGGGATAGATGGATCTCTGTAAAAGATTTTTAAGAGAGATGGAGGAACCCTCCTTTATGAACATGGGAATTCTAGTGCTGCTCCTTGCTATCATTCTCTTCGCAGTTTTAGCGTTTAAGCAGATTTCCGCCCTGATCTTGGCGCCGCTTGTCACAATTTTCGTCCTGATCTTTTCTGCCCTGTTTGCCGGGAACAGTGTTGCGATCCTGAGCGGTCTGAAAAATGACTTCATGCCCGCCGCGGCCGGCTATGTTTCCAGCTATTTTCTGGTTTTCTTTGTCGGCGCCCTTTTCGGCGCGGTGTATCAGTTCACCGGCGCCGCCAAATCCGTCGCCAAGTGGCTCTCCGGCATGAGCCGGGGACAGTTTGTCGCCCCCATCATCATGGTGATCACCGGCATCCTGACTTACGGCGGCATCTCCGGCTTTGTGGTGTTCTTCGTGGTGTACCCCATTGCCCTCCAAATGTTCCGCAACGCCAATGTCACGCGCCGTCTGATCCCCGCCGCGATTTCCGCCGGCTGCTGGACCTGGTCGATGTACGGTCCCGGCTCTCCCTCGATCCAAAACGTAATTCCCATCGATATTCTGGGAACTACGCCCACCGCGGCACTGGTGCCTTCGATCCTTATTACGGTTCTGTCTTTTGTCCTGATTTTCGTATGGCTGGAGTGCCGTGCCCGTTCCTTTACGAAGAAGGGCTGCGTGTTTCATGATCCTACTCTGAGAACCCAGCTTACTCCTGAGGAGCTCCAGGCAGACGAGGATGAGAGCCTGCCCAACCCCATCGTGGCCTTGATCCCCATCGTGGTGATCCTGGTCCTCTTTAACGCTCCCATCCTGCTCAAGGATGACGGCACCCGCGGCGGCCTTCCGGTGGAGACCTCTGTGTTCCTGGGCGTTGTCCTCGCCTGCATCCTGTTCTTCCCCCGCATCGAGGGCGGTCTCAACGGCTGGATCCGGGTGTTCAACAAGGGCGCGGCCGATTCCGGCGTTTCCATTCTGAACACCGCTATCGTCGTCGGCTTCGGCGGCGTGGTCAAGAACACCCAGGGCTTTACCGATCTGGTGGCATCCCTGAAGAACCTGGACATGAACCCTCTGCTTTTCGTTATGATCACCGTGGCTGTCTGCGCCGGCGCCTGCGGCTCCGCCTCCGGCGGTATGGGCGTGGCCTTCAATGCCCTGAAGGATACTTACGTCTCTCTGGGCGTGCCTCTGCCTTATGTCCACCGCATCGGCGCCATTGCCGCCGGCACGCTGGACTCTCTGCCTCACCAGGGCGCGCAGATCACCCTGCTGGGTATCTGCAAGCTGACCCACAAAGAAGCCTACTTTGACATTTTTGTCACCCAGATTGTCATTCCCTTTATTGCCTGCTTCGCTTTTATCGGACTGGCGGCGATGGGCCTGTAAAAACCCCTTTTGAGCTGTAAAAAATGAGAGCGGTAAATCCTGCGTTGATCGGGACTTTCCCCTCCCCCCCAAAAAGGACGATCCCAGAAAGATTTCAGGTGAACCGTTTCTTGAAAATTGCAGCTCATGGCGTAAAAT
>NZ_JBNPLQ010000050.1:0-8683 GCF_050313575.1 Candidatus Pseudoscillospira sp. SGI.172
CGGCTATCTGGGCCGCAAGACCGGCAAGGGCTTCTACGACTATTCCAAGTGAGGGGCCGCCTATGAATTACAAAGCACTCTACCAGGAGAAGCAGATCTCGGCAGAAAAGGCGGTGCAGGTGGTCCGCTCCGGGGACTGGGTGGACTACGGCTGGTGCACCGGCACCCCCCGGGCGCTGGACCGGGCCCTGGCCGGGCGGTATGAGGAGCTGGCAGACGTCAAGCTCCGGGGCGGCATTCTTTTCGAGGTGCCCGAGACCATGAAGGTGCCCGACACGGCAAGACATTTTACCTGGAACTCCTGGCACATGTCCGGGGTAGAGCGGAAGATGATCGACACCGGAGCCACCTTCTTCAACCCCATGCGCTACTCCGAGTTGCCCCGATTCTACCGGGAGAATGTGGAGCCCGTCCGGGCGGCCTTCCTCCAGGTGGCTCCCATGGACAGCCACGGCTGGTTCTCCTTCGGCCCCAACGCCTCCCATCTGGCTTCGGTGTGCGAGAGGGCGGAGTACGTCTTTGTGGAGGTCAACCGCAGCATGCCCCGGTGCCTGGGGGGCTGGGACTGCGGCATCCACCTCTCTCGGGTCTCCGGCGTGGTGGAGGGCAACAGCCCCTCCATGTGGCAGTTGGGGAGCGGCGGTGCCCCCACGGCGGTGGATCAGGCGGTGGCCGATCTCATCGTACCCGAGATCCCCAACGGGGCCTGCCTCCAGCTTGGCATCGGCGGGATGCCCAATACCGTGGGGGCCATGATCGCCCAGAGCGACCTGAAGGACCTGGGCGTCCACACCGAGATGTACGTAGACGCCTTCGTGGACATGGCGGAGGCAGGAAAGATCACCGGCCGGAACAAGGCCCTGGACCGGGGGCGGCAGACCTACGCCTTCGGTGCGGGCAGCCAGCGGCTCTACGACTACCTGGACGACAACCCGGAGTGCATGTCCGCCCCGGTGGACTACACCAACGACGTGCGGACGGTGGCTCAGCAGGACAACTTCATCTCCATCAACAACATCATCGAGCTGGACCTGTTTGGCCAGGTGGCGGCGGAGACGGCAGGGGTCCGCCACATCTCCGGCGCGGGCGGACAGCTGGACTTTGTGATGGGGGCTTACCTCTCCAACGGCGGCAAAAGCTTTCTGTGCTGCTCGGCGGCCATGCAGGGGAAGGACGGGAGCCTGAAGTCCCGAATCAAGCCCACGCTCACCAACGGCGCAGTGGTGACCGACACAAGAGCCAACGTGCAGTATCTGGTGACGGAATACGGCATGGTCAATTTAAAGGGCACCTCCACCTGGGAGCGGGCGGAGAAAATCATCTCCATTGCCCACCCAGACTTCCGGGACGAGCTTATCCAGGAGGCTGAGAAAATGAAGATCTGGAAGAGAAGCAACCGCTGAGCAATAAAAGCCACTGTTAACTGTACCTTTTCCATAAAATAAAACTGCACCCCATTTGTGATCGCCACATGGCACCGATTCACAAGTGGGGTGCAATTTATGCTGTGCCGGTTTCCTCTTTCACGGGTCGGGCAGTATTCGGGCCCTTAAAGCCCCAGCTTTTCGGCTACTGCCGATAAAAAGCTCAGGTCGTTTTTAAAATCGGTGCGGCTTCCGTCACTCCACTGGACATATCCCTGCCATGTGGCGCTGAATCGGGAGAGAATCAGCAGATCGAAGGTCATGCGCACGCCCTGCGCCTCCTGTACCCGCTCCCAGGACATGCCGGACGCAGGCAGCCCGGGGTACTCCGGGCGCTTTTCCCCCTCCCGGAACGTGCGGATGATCTGGGCAGCCTGGGGATAGTCCTGAGCCTCCAGAATACGCTCGAGTTTCAGCAGCAGATCTCCCAGATCAGCGAAGGCAAAAGGCTCCATGATCCGGCAGCTGTATACCCGGCCGCCGCTCCCCTGATCCACGCAGATCCGGAACATGCCTTCCCTCTCTTTTTGTGTCATATTATTTTCCTCCTTCGAGACTGCGCTTTACGCTGTCCACATTGACGGCGTAGCGCAGGGCCGTCTCTTCCGAGATCAGTCCCTCCCGCATCAGCCTCAAGATACTCTGGTCCATAGAGATCATCCCCTGGCCTGAACCGCTGTCGATCACCGCACCCAGCTGGAAGGTCTTCCCCTCCCGGATCATATTCCGCACCGCCCCCGTGACTGTCATCACCTCAAAGGCCGGACGCTGGGTCCCGTCCACGGCGGGCAGCAGCTGCTGAGATACCACGCCCTCCAGCACCAGAGCCAGCTGAGTTCGGATCTGCCGTTGCTGTTCCGGCGGAAAGGCGTCTACAATGCGGTCCACCGTATTCACCGCCCCCACCGTATGGAGGGTGGAGATGACCAAATGCCCGGTCTCAGCCGCGGTGACGGCAGCCTGGATGGTCTCCGCATCCCGCATCTCTCCCAGCAGGATCACATTGGGTGCCTCCCGCAGGGCAGCCCGCAGAGCAGCCGCGTAAGACTGCGTGTCTGTGTGGAGCTCCCGCTGCGTCACCACGCTCTTCCGATGCTGGTGAAGGTACTCGATCGGGTCTTCAATGGTGACGATGTGGGCCTGTCGGGTGTTGTTGATGAGATCCACAATGCAGGCCAGCGTGGTGGTCTTGCCGCAACCGGCAGGCCCGGTGAAGAGAATCATCCCCCGGGGGCAGCCGGCCAGGCGAAAGACATGATCCGGAATGTGCAGCCGCTCCCGCTCGGGCAGGCGGAAGGCCACCACCCGGATGACTGCGCCCATGGAATTGCGCTGGCGCAGGGCGTTGACACGAAACCGGCTCAGCCCCGGAATGGCAAAGGAAAAATCGTCGTCCCCCGTGTTCCGAAAGGATGTGATGTCCCGGTCCGCCAGCCGGTACAGGTCCTCGGCGAGCGCCCCCGTCTCCTGAGCCGGCAGACGCTCTCCTTCCCGGCGTAGCTCTCCGTTTATTTTATAGGTCACAGGCAGTCCGGCAATGAGAAGGATGTCGGAGGCCCCCTCCCGCACTGCCCGCTCTAAAATCTCCGTCAGTTTCATGGTTTCCTCCCGTTCGCGGTCTCTTTCCCGGCAGCGCGCTGCGCCCCCGGCAGACCGGTGCCGCCCCACACCGGCAGGGCCTCGGCCTCTCCGCTCTCCTCTGTCCGCACAGTGCTCCACTCCAGCCGCTCCACGGAGCCGTCCGAGGCCCTGCGGAGACGGATGCGCAGAGATTGGATCTCCGTCATGGGGATCGTCTCCTCCCGCTCAGCCTCGCCGCTGCGGGCGAAGTCCGCCTCGATCCGGCAGGCTTGGGCATCGGCGGCATAGTAGGCGCTCACCGCGTCGGCATTGGCCCGGCTGAGCCGCTCATCCGCCCGGGCCGTGAAGAGAGACAGGGTGGAAAAAACCGACAGGATCAGCACCAGCAGAATAGTGAAAATACTGGTCAAGCCGATCCCGGCACCGGCAAAAAAGCCCTTCTCAGCCCTCATTCCGGCGCACCTCCCCGATGGTATAGACCGTCTCTCCGTTCCAGGTCACCGTGACCTCCGCACCGCCGCCCTCCGTCTCCCGGAGTTCGCCGGTCAGCTCTTCCTCCTCCACGGTCCGGGGGGCGGCCTCTCCCGCCTTCCAGTCCTCCGCCAGGGTCTGCGCCAGATAGACCGCCCGGGTCAGACGCTCGCTCCCCCGGCTGATGGTTCCGGCCCGGACCAGGAGCAAAACGCAGATAAGGGCACACACCGCAAAGACACAAAGGTCCAGCACCAGCTCCAGCAGCCGGGACCGCCCGCCCCTCACAGCGCACTCTCCCCACAGCGCAGGGACACACTGGTCTCCCAGGTCCCGCCGTCCGAAGCGGTGAGCGCCAGGAAAATACGGCTGCTTTGGGCCCTCACCGACATAACCTCCATGGGAAAAAGCGCGGTCCCGTCGGCGGGGACCGCCTCGGAATCCACTCCGGCATAGAGCTCCCGGAACTGACCGTCATAACAGTAGAGCAGCAGCTCGTAGCCCTCCTCCTGTTCCAAGCGCAGAGCATCCCCGCCGCCGAAAGAGGTCACCTCCACCGCCCCGGCCCGGTCGCTCCGGCGGAGCTGGTTGGTGAGATAGGACAGGGCGGTCCGGCCGGCGCCGGCCTTCTCCGCCCGGGTCGTGCACTGTCGATACACCCCTCCGGACAGCAGCGTCACTCCGATGGCCAGGACGGCGAAAAGAGCGCACAGAGCCAGACTGGGCAGCTCAGTTTGATCCCTGCGCACAGCGCTCCCTCCTTCCGGTCAAGATCTGAGCAGTACGGTGATGTCCGGGGACAGATTGTCCGCCATGTAGCGGTAGTCTACCATCCACCGCGTCTCATCCACCGAAAGGCCGTACCGGTCCCGCAGCTCCTGCAAAGACCGGGGATAAGCTCCCTCGATGGCATAGCACTGGACCGCAGAGCGGCGGACGGCGGCCTCCACCAGTTCCCGGCTCTCCCGCCGGGCCGCAGGCGCCACAGCCAGCTCCGCCGCGGCGCCTGCCAGCAGCGCCCCCGCCAGCAGAACAGCCGCCGGGACCCGCCGGTCTCTTCGGCCCGCCACCGCTCAGCCCCCCAGGGCGGTGAGCATCCGCGCCAGGGGGAGCATCACCGTCAGCAGCAGCGCGGCCACCGCCGCGCACAAAAAGAGAACCAGTCCGTATTCAAACCGCCCCAGGCTGCTCTCCAACCGCTCCTCCGCCCTGTGGGAGCAACGGCTGGCGATCTCCTGCAAAGCCCCCGCAAAGTCCCCGGAGCGGAAGCCTGCGGCCAGAAGTCCGCTCTGGAAGGAGTCCAGCAGGCCTGATTCCTCCACGGCCCGGGGGAATTCTTCTCCCTTCGCCATGGCGGCCCGGCAGGTTTCCATGGCCCCGGCCAGGGGCCCCCCCGTCAGGAGTGCGGCACAGCGCTCCGCGCTCTCATCCAGGGCCATTCCGCTTTGCAGCATCAACGCCATGGCCGAGGCAAACCGGCTCCGGGCAGCGGCCAGCCCCACCTCTCCCCGGGCAAAGAGCCCCAGCCCGCCGCCCCGGCGGAACCAGGCCAAAAGCAGCAGCGCCGCGGCCGCGCATGTGCCCGACACGGCCATGAGGGCCAACCGCCCCCCCGCGCTGACTCCCGCCACCCCCAGTTGGGCGAAAGCCCGGGTAAAAATGGGGAGGATCCGCCAGGCCAAAAAGAAAAAAATCGCCCCGATCAGGCCGATCATGGTCAGTGGATAGGTCACCGCGCCCCGGAGCGCGGCGTGGGTCTCCCCTTCCCGCCGGTCATAGTCCGCCAGAGCCGCCAACACCTGTTCCAGCCGTCCGGAGGCCTGGCCCAGTTCCACCTGGCGCAGATACTCCGGGGGAAAGCGCCCAGTCCGGGCCATGGCCTCGGCCAGGTCCGCGCCCCCGGTCAGGGCCTGCCCCAGCTCTGCCAGAGCCTCGGCCAGCGGGGCGCTCGGCTTTTGGGCGGCCAGCAGGTCCACGCTGTCAGGCCAGCTCAGCCCGGCCCCGTACAGTCTGGACAGTTCCCAGCTCAGAGAGGAGCGCTCCTCTTCCGTCAACTGTTTGGGCATCGGGTCTCCCCCTCTCTGAATTAAGGCGCACAAAGGCGGCGGACAGCCCGGATCCGTCCGCCGCCCGCGCTCAATAGGCGTATTTCTGCTGATAGTTGGACGGGTTGGTCACATAGTCCAAAATGGGCTTGCTGCGCTTTCCGCTGGAGGTAAAGGTGGGGTCCATCATGGTCCAGTTCACCCCATCGAAATAGATAATCCCTTCCATCCAGCCGTCCTTCTCCGAATAGGCGCTGATCCAGGCGTGATAGATCGTGCCGGCATAGCCCACCACCAGCTTGCACGGGATCCCCTGGCTGCGGAGCATGGCGGTCATCACGGCGGCATAGTCAAAGCAGATCCCCTTCTGTTCTGCCAGCACCTGATCCACATTGGGCAGATAGCCGCTCTGGACCGTGGCGGCCTGGGCAGAGTCGTAAGTGAAGTGATCCACCACATAGTCAAAGACCGCGGCCACTTTTCCCACTGTGCCCTCCACTCCGCCGGTCAACTGGGCCGCCTTGGCAGCCGTGGCCGAATCCGCGGTGTAATTGACAAACTGATTGGAGTAAAGGAAGGGGGCCATGGGGTCCCTGAGGGTCAGCTCCAGGGTGCAGGCATACGCCTGGGCATAGCGGTTGCCGGTGGTGTTCTCCAGGATTTTCACCGTGTAGTTCCCGTTCCCCTCCGTCAGGGGATAGGTCTCCCGCTGCCCGGCATTGTTGAGGTCATAAGTGTAGGTCACCCCGCCCTCTTTGATGATCTGTGCCTTGATCCGCACATTCTTTCCCCCGGTATAGCGCAGGAAGAGATACCCCTCAGCCAGGTTGGAGGCGTCCACCTCCCCCTTGTCGTTGGCATACACACTCACCCCCTGCTTGACCTCCGCACGGCCGGGCAGCGTCCCGGCCGCGGCGCCGGTCCCGAGGACCGCGCAGGACAACGACAGCGCTGTGGCCACAGCCAGGGCCGGAACCAAAGCTTTTCTCTTCTTCATGCAGATTTCTCCTTTGCAGGCAGTCCGGCGGCATCCCCCGCCGGCAGGACCGCGTCCAGCGCCCCCCGGATCACCAGTCTGTGATCGGCCACGCCGATGGGGGTGCAGGTAGTCAGAGTCAGACAGCTGTTTCCGGTGGCAGCGATCACGCTCCAGTCATCGGGTTCCACCACCGCGGTGCCGGAAAATAAATACCGGTACAGATGTTCCGAATCGGAAAGGTAGAGATAATCCCCCTCCGCCAAAGTATCCAGATAGTAAAAGGGCATGCTGTCGGTGATGCGCCCGTTTTTCAGCCCGTTGCGGTGTCCGGCAATGGAGACGTTCCGGTTCCCCTCCCCCGGAAGCTGGGCGTATTCGTAAAGCCCAACTCCACGCAGCAGAGTGTCTGCGTCAGTCCCGTCCAGCACCGGCACATCCACCGCCAGCGCAGGAATTACCAGACGCAGCGCCCCGTCCGTGTATGCCTTCCGCTCTGCCGTGACGGTCCAACCTCCCACCTTCACCCCGTCCACAACCTCTCCGGGCTGGTAGGTCTGCTGTGCTGGGTCAGGGGTCGGCATCATTTCCGAAACATCGGAGGTCGAAACCGGAGCAGGCTCCGCCGTTTCCCCCCTGGGAGTCTCCACCGGCGCGGCAGGCGGACCCGGACGCATCAGGAATGCAGCCAGTGCCAGCAAAAACGCCGCCGCCAGCAGCAGCGCGGCCGCAATTTTTCGTCCCACTTCAGCTCAGCTCCCGCACCTTGTAAGACAACTTGAGGCGGATCGTGCGGTACTTGGCCCGGAAATTGGAAAAGACCCGCTCCATGACCATCATGCTGTCCTCGAAATTGGCACCGGAAAGCAGAATGACATACTGTGCCGCGCTGTATCGGGACACCACATCTCCCCGACGCAGGCTCTCTGTCAGTGTGCTCTGAAGCCGCTCCATGGTGGCGTTCAGCGCCTCCAGAGGCGGCATGGAGCCGTCGGTGTTGGTGACGGTCACCAGCGCCACATGGATGCAGGTCCCGTTGCGGGCGCTGCGTCTGGATTCCAGGCGGTAGATCTCCCGGAAGAAGCCGTACTCACACACGAAGGCCCCCGTCCGGCGGGCGGTCTCCCGCAGCTGTCCCTGAATGATCTCCAGGTCGGTCTCCAACGCCTGCTGGCTGGCCATGATCTCCCGGTACACCGCCTGGAGTTCTTCCGACGGCCGAACGCCCAAACTGCGGTAGAGCAGTTCGGTCGTATTTTCATACTGACTCAGAGCCGCGGTGTCCTTTCCCTGCCGGATCAGGGCCCGCAGCAGAGCGCAGCTGATCCGCTCGTCCAGCGGATCCACCCGGATCGCCCGGGCGGCCAGACTCTCCATGGCTCCGTACTCCTTTTTTTCCTCCAGCAGCCCGGCACACAGCAGCGCCGTCTCCATGTACAGATTATGCAGCCGCACCGCGATGGGGATCACCCACATCTGCCGCCCCATCTTGGACATGAACTCTCCGCCGTAAAGATCCAGCGCCTCTCTGCCGCTCCGCACCCGGGTCCCGGACTCCAGCCGCAGATCGCCGCATCGGGCGCAGAGCGCTTCAAAACGATCTGTGTCAGTCCGGCATTCGATCTGATCATTCCAGATGTAACCGCCCCGGTTGGAGAGAATGGGCGCAGTCCCCTCCGGAAAGAGCGGCAGCAGCATTTGACGAATGCGATAGAGCAGAGTTTTCAGGGCATTGACAGGATTTGCGTCACTGTCGTCGTCCCACAGCAGGTCGATCAGCTCACTTTGAGTCACCCGGCGTTTCCTGTTCAGGATCAGGTATCCCAGAACGCCGAACAGCTTTCTGGAATGGCTGTTTTCATCGCTGATCCGCTCCTCCCCCCGGCAAACGGAAAAGCTGCCCAGCATCGTTACATCCACATACAGCTTCTCAGGCGCCCCCGTTTTCTGTCCCGACACGCTCAGCTTCATCTCATCCCATCTCTTTCCCCGCCATCAGTCGTGTTTATAGTTAAAAATATTATATAATATCTTTCGGGATTTGAATAGGTTTTTACGGATTTTTTTACATATTTTTTCAAACATTTTTTCTTTTTAGATCTCTGCACATAAAAAGGCCCCGCCGAAAACTGAACAGCTCCAGTAAAACCGGACAATAGACAAAAGGCCCCCTAATGTAGGAAAAC
>NZ_JBNPLQ010000051.1:0-8050 GCF_050313575.1 Candidatus Pseudoscillospira sp. SGI.172
GTAATTGACCTTGCCGACAAGAGAACAGGCCGTCTTGATGACTTCACGGCGCTCTGGTGCCAGATCTGCAGGAAGGTTTCTGAAAATGTCAGCGGCGTCCGCGCTGATAGCGGTCAGGTTACCGATCAGCTCCTCCAGCATATCCCGCTGTGCCAGCAGCTCGTCCACAGCAGTCATCTGCTGTGCCTTGAAGCCGTACTCTGCCTCCATCTCTGCCGCCGTCTTTCCGGTAATCGTGATGTGCAGGATCTTCTCCGTCCAGCTATCGTCTGTATCATCGTCCGGGTCGCTGTCCGTATGGTGGATGGTTTCAACGGTGCTGGTGATGATGTTCATGTCCCAAAAGACGGCTTTCAAGCGGTTCACGCGGTCAGCATCCATCGTCACCACATCGGTTGCGTCCACATCGTTGCTGCCAGCCGTTTTAACCGCGAAAATCGCCAGCACATCCACCCAATCCGCCATTTCACCGGCGATGGTAACATCATCGTATGTATCGGCTCCTTGCAGCGCTTCCAACCGGGTGTTAAAATCATAGTTGACTTGGGCAATGGCCGCAGAGATCGGCACGGCATCTGGGGTGCTGCTTTCATTGGAAAAGAGGATTCCAAAGGGTGACGCCGCGATAGCGCCCACCATAATCAGCAAAAGGAGAAGGATCAGTACCACCACACTGCCGCCTGCCGCAAAAAGTCCGGTGACAGCGGCTTTGACAGTATGCACGATGGTCTTTGCTGCCGCCGCTGCCCATTGCGTAAGCTGGCGCACACCCCTCTGCGTGGAGCCTGTGGATTGCATGACCATTTTCCGCTGCAATCTACGCTGCACGGCCTGCCGCGCTTTCTGCGTAGCCTTTGCTGCTACTCCCTTGATCGGCTCTGCGTCTTTTCCTCCTATGGCGGTTTTTACAGTACGCTGTCTATGGGCTGCGGCTCCGGGATGGCTCTGGCGGGTCTTGATTTGTGGACGCTCAATTTTACCGGGCGTAACAGCAACCTGCTCCACACGCGAAGCAGCTCCGTGGCCATCCCATACTTGCTGCGCTGCCCGACTTTTTTTCACCGCATCCCGGACAGCTTTTTTGCGCCCCTGTTCCGACGACGCAGACTGTGCCGGATGTGGAGGATGAACATCGGACTGACCTGTCCGTGGGTACGGCACTTCAAAGCTGATGTGACTTTCCGGTGCAGGAGCACTTTCAAAATGATCCTCCACAGCTTTTTTCCTGCCCAGTTCCACACGGTGCTGTTCGGCAGTCTGCCGTGTCCCGTTCCGCCGCGCGCTGGGGTAGCGGCTGTCATAAGGGTTGTTTTGGTACGCTCTTTCTTCTGAAGGATTGTTCTTTTTCGGCTCGGTCGCCGTTTTTTCCTGTCCGACCGGCTCAGCCTGGTCATGGCGCTTTTTGATCTGCCGGATGGCTCTGCGCCCTCCATCGGCAGCAGCAAGCGCACTTCGCCTGCCGGTCGTTTCCACTTGATCGGTGGCATACTGAACGCTCCCGCGCTCCTTTGGGCCGCGCTGGGCTTCCTGCTGATCGTGGTGTGCTTTCCAGATGCTGCCCGCGTCCTTGGGGACAAAATCCCGGTTCAGAGCCTTGGGATTGTCCATAGCGGGGCGTGTTTTTATATCCACCATACTACCTCCTACGAAAAATGCACGGGCAGAGCATCACGCTCTGCCCGCATTTTCTTTATCCTTCTCCCGGTTTGGTGGTCATCAGCCAATACAGGCTGGTGTCCTTCGGGAACTCATTGACCAGCGGCACGATTGCGCCGCCGACTTTAATCAAGCCGTGTCCGGGCGGCTTGTCGCTGACATAGCTCATTTGGGCGGACGAAGCGTTCAGAATATGAGCCAGAACCTCGCGGTCATTGGGGGCCTGATTGAACATCAGCAGAAATTCGCTGTTGGCGAACATCATGCGGGCGGTATCAGAGCGCAGGCATTCCTCCACATTCTGCGTAATGCCGGTCAGGGTCGCATAATACTTTCTGAACCGCTTCCAGCATTTATACAGGAACTCCGCGCTGTACTTGCTCACATTATCGCCTGCGCCGCCCATACTACTTCCCGCAAAGAATAAATATATCTCGTCGATATAGACATGGGTGTACTTGCCCTCGGCGCGGTTGGCGATGACACGGTTCATAATGGCGTCCAGCATGACCAGCAGGCCGATGGGTTTCAAGTTTTCGCCCAAATCCTGAATGTCAAAGCACAGGATACGGTTCCTGGAGTTGACATTGGTCTGGTGGGCGAACACATCCAGGGTGCCGGTGGTAAACAGCTCCAGCGCCAGCGCAATGTCATGAGCGGCAGGCTCCTTCTGCCGCATCAGATCGTCATGCAAGTCCTTCAGCGTGGGCGGATCGCCCTTATAGGTCTTGATGTACTCCCGGTACACATTAGCGGTACAGCGGTCGATAATTGACTTGTCTCTTGCACTGATCTGCTCCGCGCCCATGATCTGCTCACAGAGGGACATGATAAAGTCACTTTTCAGCGCCAGCGGATTCTGACCGCCGCCGTATTCGCTGGAAATGTCCATGGCATTGATGTAGGTATCACTGGACGCAGAAATGGTGATGATCTCTCCGCCCAGCGCCCGTACCAGCGGGCCATACTCGCGCTCGGGGTCGATGATAATCATGTCATGGTCGGTTGCCAGGGCAAGGGTCGTGATCTCCTGCTTTGCCGCCATGGATTTGCCGGAGCCGGACACGCCGAAAATGAAACCGTTGCCGTTCATCAAAGAGCCACGGTTGCAGATGATGAGGTTGTGGGAAATGGGATTGACGCCATAGAAAATGCCGCCCGTGTCCTGGATCTCCTGCGACTTGAAGGGCATGAGGACAGCGGTGCTTTCGCTGGTCAGCGTGCGGACAGCATCAATGCGGCGCAGGCCGTAGGGCAGCACCGTGTTCAGTGCGTCCTCCTGCTGATAGTTGAGGACGGCAAATTCACAGTTTCCGGTGCGGGTCTGTAAGGATTTGGTATCCTGGTCAAGCTGCTCCAGGCTGTCCGCAAGATGGGTCAGCGTCACCACGCCGTGCATCATGCGTTGGTCGCGCTCGGTCAGATCATCCATGTACTCTTTGCCCACCTGCCGCATCTGCTCCAGTTGATAGGGCAGCGTGGCCGTAAAGTTGTTGTGGGCGTTCTGGCGCTGCTGCCAGCGGTTGGCGTCGGAGTCCACAGACATGATGACCTTATCCACCAGCTTGATAGCGTCATCCATGCCGATGGGAACAATATCAATGGAGAGCATCATGTTCCGGGGGTAATCCATCAGCTCGGTGATCATGGAGTCCTTGATGAAGCTGGCATAATCCCGCAGAAACAGGGTACGCCCAAAGCAGTTGTCCATTTCAAAATGGCTCTTTTTGAAGGACAGGCACCCCGGCGCAATAGCGTCCTTGAAGTCGTGACCGCGCTTCATGGTTTCGTGCAGGTCAAAGTGGAACTCCTGCTCCTCGCCAGGGCGGAAGAAGTCATGGAACAGGCGCAGGCGCTCGTTCAGATTGATTTCCCGGATGGTGGAATCCAAACGGGACAGGCTGGTGGTCAGGTCGGTTCCCACACGGTTGAAAAAGCCCTTTGCTTCTTCGTAGTTTCTGGCCTCGGTAGAGATCGTGATGTACTTCTCTTGGATGAGGTTGTTGCTGTCCCCGGCCTTGTCTGCCAGCAGGTCGTTGTACTCCCCACGGTACTGATCCAGCCGGTCACCCTTGTAGGGCATGAACAGGTTTGCATTGAACTCCCGCTGATTTAATCTGCGGTTGAACAGCGTGATTTTGGCGGTGGCGTTGACCGGGAGCGCGTTCAGAAAGGCACAGTAAGCCTTAAACAAGTCCTCCTGCTTCTCCGGGGAGGCCACCTTGTAATTGACATCAAAAAAGCGCCAAGTCTTAGAAAACTTGCCGCTGACTTCAAAGATACCGTCCTTATAGACGCGCTTGATAGGGATAGATTTTTGAACGCTGCGCGGAACGGAAAACGCATCCCGTTCTGCGCTGGGTTTCCAGAATTTCATTTACGCTTCTTCACCTCCGAGTGTATTGCTTCAAGATAGTAGTTTTCGGACTTCCATACACGGTTGCCCGCCATCAGGAACTCTGACTTAAACCACGCCCACAGGAACTTCTCCAGCGTCAGTCCGTTGTACTGAAAGAAACCTGCCACCGCGATGGGGGCCGCGCCCACGATGCACACCCAACTGACGGTTTCCCGATCTGCAATTCGGCTCATGCCGAAATACAGACCGACGGCAACGCCCACCGCCAGCACCGCACAGACAAACTGGCGCATGGACAGGCCGAAAAAGATGGTTTCCTTGTAATTGCGGATTTCCTTGTTGATTTTGATTTCCATGAAAGACTCACCGTCCTATTCTTTTAGGAGTCATACTGTGCCTATGTAGAAAGGGCAGCCCAAACAGGGCTGCCCAATAAACTGGAATTTACTGGATTTCCATACACCTTCTAATAATCAAGACTCGGCTGTACAGCTTCACCTTATCTGCCTTACAGCACTTACACGAGTAGTTTCATAAACGCGGAGACATCCTGTGCAAACTGCTCCGGCTGTTCCAGCGCTGTAAAGTGACCGCCTCGGGGCATTTCGGTATAGCGGATGACCGGATAATGCTTCTCGACCCATGTTTTCGGCACGGGCAGCACGTCATGCGGGAAAGCGGCAATGGCTGTGGGCACACGAATCTCCCCCAGCGGCGGCAAAGTAAAGGAATTGCCGTGATAGGCCCGGATGGAGGTGCAGGCCGTATTGGTCATCCAATAGAGCGTCAGACAGTCGCAGAGATCGTCCATCGTCAGCAGCTCCCAGTCGCTCCAAGCGTGGTATTTTTCGACCAGCCACGACGCCATCCCCGCCGGAGAATCGCTGAGCATATAGGCCAGCGTCTGGGGTTTCGTGCCGTTGATGCTGATGTAAGCCCCCTCCATGCGGGTCCACATTTGCGCACGGCGCTTGTAGTCCAGCTCTTCGACCGTCAGCGCCTCGTCCGGTTTGGCGACCAGATTTGCGGCAAAGCCCACATCGGTCAGGTGGATGCCGCGTACCTCCTCCGGATAGCGGGCGGCGAGATAGCAGGTCACACCCCGTCCCATATCCCCGCCGGACGCCGCGTATGCTTTGTAGCCCAGCACCTGCGTCATCAGCTTGTGCCATGTTTCCGCCACCTCGGCATTGTTGGTAAAGCCCTTAGACGGCAGCGTGGAGAACGCAAACCCCGGCAGTGACGGCACCACAAGATCAAATTCGGACAGCAGCGGAAACAGCTTCGCATAGCGCAGGAAGCTGTCTGGCCAGCCGTGGGTCAGCAGCAGCGGCAACGCCCCTTGGCGTGAGCCTTTAATATGGAAAAAGTGGATGGTCATGCCGTCCAGCTGGCAGGTGAACTGCGGGTAGCGATTCAGCTCTGCTTCTTTGCGCAACCAGTCGTAGTCATTGCGCCAATAGGCTAAGAGCGAGGACAAGTAACCGTCATCCACGCCCAAGTCCCAATTTTCACGCAGGAACGGCTTGGGGAATCTGGTGCTGTCAATGCGATGATACAGGTCATCCCATTGTTCTTCTTGAAAATGAATGCGGAATTGCTCCATGAACATGACCTCGTTTCTTCCACAACTTCCGATTTGCCGAACCCATTATACCATGCTGTGAAACAATCCACAATAATGACGGCTGCTGAAATGGCCGCAACTAAAGCACAACAGCACTTGGGGTAAAAGTTTTTATAAACCAAACATCTCCTTTGCAATACGGTCAGCGGCTTTGACCAATCCAACCAGCACCAGCATATTGAAGATGACCTCGCCCAGATAGCTCCACACCTGCGTCACAACGGATGTGTCCGGGTCAACGACCGTGACGCCACTGGATGCAAAGGCCGAAAAGATGATGCAGGCCAGCACAACGACCGCGCCTTCCATGCACACGCCGATATAGCTCCGTAGAAACGCCTTGCCGAAATGGGTGGTGTTTTCACCAGCAAAGGAAGCCAGCGCCACCGGCGACAGGGCGGCATACATATAGAGCTTAAAAAACCGTCCGTAAACGGTCAAAATCATAATAAATGCCAGTACCGTGATGAACAGACTGCCCAGCAGCGTGACCAGCCACAGCGGAATACTGGCGAGGAAGCCCACATCCTCAATCGCTGTGATGATTTCCAACGGCAGAGCCGCCGATGCGCTTGTGATACCGCCCACGCTGCTTGCTGCGGTGGCCACAATGCCATTGCACACATCGAAGATGTTTACCATTAGATCCATGCCGTAAGTAATACCCAGTTTGGCAAGGATAAAGTATATGAAATGCTTGAACACATACTCCGGGCGCTGAAAGTCCCGGAAGGTTGCAGAGCTTTTGAAAATGCTGATGGCAAAGAACAGCACCAGCAGGCCGTAGCCGATAGCTTGCATGGCTCCGTTGATGGTCGTTACCGTACTCCAGATCGTGCCGCCTTTAAAGGTCTGGGGCGATTCTGTCAGCAGCGTCCACATCTCTGCCAGCTTCTCGTTCCATGTGGTCAACGCATTTTCCAAGTTGTCTACGATCCAGTTGTTGTCCACTTCACCACCTCCTTCATGCTACCGGGAGAATTGCCGCACGCAATTCTCCCGGTTTTCTTTTTAAATCGCACCAATGGCGGTCAGAATTTCCTTTGCAAAGGCGATCAGCAGACCGCCGAACAGGCACAGAAAGCCCTGCGTTCTCTGGCTGGCATCGTGGGACTGGATAGACATACCCACCTGCACAATGCCCCAGCCGAGAATAATGACGCCCAGCGCCTTGATGATGCTGAAAATGAAGTCAGAGAGGTTGTTGACGATGGTCAAAGGGTCGCTGCCCGCTGCAAATGCAGGCGTCGCAAGGACGCAGAGCATCAGCACTGCTGCCACGCCCGTCCAGTATCCACGCTTCAGCAGCTTGCCGCGCTTATGGAGCTGCCGGGGCGTATCATTCTTCTTGTTCATTTTGAGAGTCCTCCATATCAATGAATTCGTAATCGTCCAATGCATGAAACTCATAAGGAAGGTCGGGCAGCGCATAGTCCGGTGCCTTCTGCGGTTTATGCACATAGGGTTCCGCGCCGCCCGCTGCGGACTTCTTGAAGTTGGGGTGGCGCGTAATGTCATATTTTTGATCCAGCACAGGCTTTTCGCCACGGATCAGCAGGATGGCGTCGTCGGTGTCCATCATGCGAATCTCGTCGATCATCATCAGCTCACGCCCAGCCTGCTGGTAGTTGGTGGAGCTGGAACCGTTGCGTCCTCTGGTCTGGCCCCGCGTCCGGGTGTCCAGCGTTTCCTTGCCCAGCAGCTTGGATATGAACTCCAGAGAGGTCGGCTCGTTACCGCCGCCCAGGAACAGCAGCGTGTCGCAGTTGCCGATGATGCCCTCCCATTCCTTTTCGTACAGCGCCTTGATGTTCTGGATGTTCTGCACGATGATGTTCAGGCCGATGTTGTAGCTGCGGCAGGTGGCAAGGATTTTGGGATAACTGTCCGGCTGGGCCACATTCGCCCATTCGTCCTGAATGACACGGACAGGGATGGGCAGGCGTCCGTTGTACTTCTCGTCTGCCCGGTAGTACAGCTCCTGAAAGCATTGGGTATAGAGCATACCGATGAGGTAATTCATGCTGGCATCGTTGATGGGAATGACGCAGAAAATCGCCCGCTTCCTTTCACCCAGAGAGCCGAAGTCCATATCGTCCCTGGCGGTCATTGCCGCATACTGCGGGATGTTGAACGCCGCCAGACGGACAGCGGCAGAAATCAAAATGGACTTCGCCGTCTTACCGGCAGCTTGCTTGAACACTTTGTACTGCTTTACCGCAACATGGTTGGGCTGTTCCTCCTCCAATGCCTGAAAGAGTAAATCCAGCGGACTGCGGTAGCCCTCGTCCTCCTCGCGCACCTCGGCATATTCCATCATGAACAGCATGGTTTCAAAATTCTGTTCCTCCGGGGGCGCTTCGCTCATGAGATAGAGCATCAGGGCGGAGTCCAGGGCGATCTCGGCC
>NZ_JBNPLQ010000052.1:0-7944 GCF_050313575.1 Candidatus Pseudoscillospira sp. SGI.172
GCCTTTGCATTTTGGGGTTGGCTAATCTATGAGTTAGTTATCCAATTGTCCGATAAAGACTTTTCTAATAATACTGTTATCCAAGCACTAATTACTTTGATAATAACAGTATTCATCGGTGGCTATTTCTCTAAGTGGCTGGAGATTCGAAACGCCAAAAAACTTGAGCTGTATAAAATTCAGACATCTATCTCTCTGAAACTGATTGATCTTGCCAGCGCCGCAATACATTCTCCTGATAATAGTCAGATTTCAGATATGCTCATTTGTGAATCAGCCAAAGTAAAGCTCTACTTTCCTGATAGCGTATTAAAAGCGTTGAACCTTTTTTTCAAAGCAGATAACAAAATAAGCTATTATGATCCTTTGATAGATGAACTTCGCAAAAACATCAAATAGGAGATACTGACTATCCGTACCCGAATACCATTTTTGCGTTTGTGATTTTCTGAAACCCTTAAATGACACTCGGACCATTTTATGATAATCCGAACTACATTATCCAAGTGGGTAATGTGTTCGGATTTATCATTTCTATTGAGAATATCCTCTGATTCATGAGGGGCGGGAACACCATCTTTGGTATTCCCGCCCTTGTAATTTAGTTGTAACATGGTATTATTGCTATTGTAAGTTGCGCCCTTGATTTCCAGAAAGGCGGTATCAAACCATGCCAACATTAAAGATAAACAGTATGTTGCCGTCTAATGAGCAGTTTACAGTGCGGATTGATGGTGTTCCCTGCAAGGGAGATTTTATACCTGTGCAGAAGTCTTTTCATATACAAATAGAGCAGTTTCGGGGAAGTGCCTCCAATGTGTATATGAAGAAACATTTCATCTCTTTGCTATCTGTTTTTATTGCTGGAGGGCGATATTCTGCGGGGGCTGAATTGGCTTCTCCTTACCGTGCTGTCTGGAATGCGGATTGTGACTTGATTGGAGACGGTGAGATTACAATTTGGCTGCGTGACCAAGGTCAAGATGTAAACTTTGAAATACAAGGGAAAAACATCACATTTACTAATCTTCTCAGCGAAACAACTGTAACGAGAGCAGAAAAACTGCGTTGGCTTTTGGGAATGCTTCCCTTCTTAATGCTCATTTCTGTACCGTTTTTGTTGCTCCCATGTTTAATGTTGGCAGTGGAGTTCTCCAGTGGAGACGATTTCCCAAAAGCCGTAGAATATATTATAAAAGGGATTTTTATTTTCCTGCCACTTTCAGCACTTATCTATGTGTGGGGAAGTTTTATCCAAAAAATCACTTTGAATGCGAAGGGCATAGGAAAGGATATTTCTGTTAGCCGTCATAATAAAATCAAATTCCTGACGGCGCTGCAAATTATGACTCTTTTTTTATTTTCCGCCACTGCTTTTTGTGAGGCAATCGCGCTGTTTGTTTTTCATTGCGGCGAATTTGTTTTTGCAGCCTTTCTTGCCACCGTCGTCCTAATTATCCATTTAATCATTACAACCAATATGTTGGAAACGTTGGAGAGAACCGGAGTTGTACCAAAGGAAGTCTACCGCAAAATAGAAAAAATCAAAAAGTTAAAAACTGCCGTTTTGCTGGCCTATGCCGCTATATTTGCGGTCACGATAATTTTTTATCTATGTTGGGCCCATTGGCTTAAGCATTTATAGGATATTAAGGCGGGAGCACCATTGAGATGTTCCCGCTTTGTGTTATGCCTGTTTCTGTTGTTCAACCTCCCGCTGTTTCTTCCAGGCAGTGTCAACAGTTTTGCGCAAATTGGTTTGCAGGCTCTGGAATGAATGAAGTCAGCCAGCAATGGAGGTGTCCTCAGCGGCAGCCTCCAGGTGCTTCATATTCATGTACTTTTTGTTGCCCCACTGGGTGCCGGCCACATGGCGCAACCGGGCACAGACCAGCATCAGAGCAGAGTTACCGTCCGGGAAACTGCCCACCACACGGGTGCGGCGGCGGATCTTCCGGTTCAGCCTCTCAATGACATTGTTGGTGCGGATGCCAGTCCAGTGTTCGCTGGGAAAATCGCAGTAGGTAAGAGTCTCTTCTATACCATCCTCTACCTTCTTGGCCGCTTCCTTCAGTTTCATGGAATGGAGTTCCTCCACCACAGCCTTAGCCTTTTCTCTGGTGGCTCTTTTGCTCTCCTGCGCATGGATCGCCTTGAGCATCTTGCCACCAGCCACACCTTGGAGCGAGGTATCACAGAGAACACATTGCGGTAAAAGTGGACGGTGCAACGCTGGTACTTTGCTTCGGGGAACACTTCTCCCACGGCTTCCAGCATGCCAAGGCACTTGTCTCCAACCACCAGTTTGACTCCGTCCAGCCCACGGCCACGCAGCCATTGAAAGAAACTAATCCAGCTGCCCTTGTCTTCTTTCATGCCCTCGGCTGCACCAAGAACCTCGCGGTAGCCATCCTCGTTCACCGCAATGGCTACATTTTCAAACTCTCCGCCCCAGTTTCGGCGCACGTAGATGCCATCTACGTAGACATACGGGTACCGTCCACCTTGCAAAGGGCGATTGCGCCAATCTTCAATATGGACATACGCTTTCTTGTTTAGCTCGCTGATGGTGGAGGGAGAGACCTTGCTGCCCCACAGAGCTTCTGTAATGTCCTCCACGCGCCGGACGGATACACCTGCCAGGTACATCTCAATGAGCGCCTCTTCCACACTGCTTTCACGACGGCGATACCGATCAATGATAGCAGTCTCAAAGGAGATTCCCTTGAGTTTGGGTACCTTGAGGGTAACGTTCCCGGAAGTGGTGGCGAGGTTGCGGTTGTAGTGCCCGCTGCGGTAGCCCTGGCGCTGCTCACTACGCTCGTACCGGGCCGCCTGGGTCAGTTTCTCCGCCTCGGCTTCCAGCAGCTCATTGAGAGTTTCCTCTACGCTGCCTCGAACCAGCTCCTTGAGCTGCCCCTTGATTACTTCCTCGTTTAGCTGTACAATCTTCTCGGACATGGTTTGCTGTCTCCTTTCAGAATGGTGTGTCGCAACTTCATTCTACCAGAGATCTGCAAACCATGTCTTTTTGTTTTTGCGAAACTTATTGTACTTTATCGACTACAAATTTTAAGAACATAAATTAGCGTTTTTGAATCAAAAATGCTAACGAAAATGCTAACAAAAAACGACACCCCCACCACTCTTTTACAGGTGATGGGGGCAGTGCTTGACCTATTCCGTTTTCCCAGCCGTCTCATCCACCTTATCCTGCAATGCCGCGATAGCCTTCTTGAGCCACTCGGGCACCGATGCGCCCATGGCTCCCACATTCTCCACGAGCTGCCCGCCTCGGTGAGGATGTATCAGAACACCACCAGGGGGCAGAGGAACACAGTGTAAGGAAAAGGAAGGGTCACGCTGGGCAGATTGGCTAGGATACCGGCCATCACCACGGCGGCGATGCACCCGGCCTTGTGCCAGATACCCTTTCTTGCCTTCTGAGACGACCATTCGCCGCTCTTGATTGCCGCTCCGGAACCCGTGATGTAGTCGATTGTCATGAACAATATCCACGCCACGATGATCCATCCGAACCAGCCCCAGATGGCGGTAAGGGCCGCGCAGCACGCCGCTACCCACGCCTTGAGATCCATATCACCACTTTCCCTCCCTTCGTCTCAGCATGGCCCAAACCTCCGCCCGTGTGGCCGCTTCCGTGGGTCTGCTCCCGTCGGTCGTGATCCCCCGGGCCACGGCCCACTTCTGGTCCTCCTGATACCAGGGCACCTCCTCCACCGGCACAGTCTTGTACGCCACGACCAGGTAGTCGCAGATGCCCCTGCACTCGGCTTCCGTCAGCTTCTCCCGGTAAGCGCTGTCCTTCAGGAGCGCCGTGTCCTCCCGTTTGGTATGGAAGCCGTGCTCCACGATGACCGCCGGTGAGCGTGTACCTATCCTTCCGGGTCAGCGTGACCTCAATGCCGCAGCGGGTCAGGACCTTCTCCATTCGCCGCGCCAGGTCCAGCGCAAACCCCGCCTCGTGATAAGAGCCGTCCCACCGCAGGATGTCCACACACCCGGCATTGTGGAGCGCCTCCATGGCCTCGTCGCCGGTCATGGGCGTGTCTTTGGTCGCCAGGAGGGTCACCACGTCCCCGGTGGGCGTCAGGCCGGTGTAGGTCAGGCCGTTGCGGGGATATGGGGTGACAGCGCCCCGCTTGCCGCCGATGTAACCAGCATTGGCGCAGGCGGCGTAGTCCCACACCGCGTCACTCTTGCCGCCGGTGGTGAGTCGCCCGTCAGTCGCCCGTCCCTGTCGATGCAGATGCCGGGATAGTTGTACTTCTCGTACTCCCACTTCCCCCGGAGCATCGCCCCACCGTTCTGGTGGTCCCAGTATTTCACGCCGTACTTCGGCTGATCGGCCAGGGAGAACAGAAACATGTCGTACATGGTCCCCTGATCCACCCCGTAGGCGTCGGAGAGCATCTCCACCGCGCCCACGCCCCGGTCGTTGAGGATATTGAGGTATTCCAGGGTGGCCTTGTCGCTGGACTTCATGCGCCCCAGCGCGGTGGACACCATGGTCATGTCTCCGGTGGACATCCCCAGGGCCGCGCCGGCGTCGCCCACCGTCCGCAGCACCGGGAGGATGCTGTCCGCCGTGTAGCCGTAGGTGGCCAGGGTCTTGGACATGGCGGTCAGATCGTTATAGAGGAACGGCGTGGTGTTGGCCATCTCCACCAGGCCGCCCAGATACTTTTTTGCCGTATCCCCGCTTTTGAACATGGTGGAGAAGGAAACCAGATCAGTCTCCCGCCCGGCGGCAATGGAGGACCCGGAGGCAATGTCGCTTTCCCGCTGGGAGATCTGTCCCTCTACGGCGGCCTGCACATAGCTCTTGAAGGCGTCGTCCTTCTTGGAAAACACCTGGGACGCGCCGGTGGCCAGACCCGTCGCGCCGCCAATGGCCGCGCCGATGGCGGTTCCGAAGGTCGTCCCGGTCATGGCCCCGATGCCCGCGCCGGAAGCCGCGCCGGACAAGATCGAGGAAACCACCGTCCCGGCAGACGATGTGAACGCGCTCCCAATGAGGGTGTTCCCGATCTGCTGCGCGGCCTGGGACAGCATCTGCCCCGCCCCCATCGACGCCACGGCGCTGACGATCCCCTTCATCCCGGAGGAGCCGCCCACCGTGGTCTCCATCTTCCTCCAGGCTCCGCCCGTTTTCTCCATCTGCCGCTGGGCCGCCGCCGCCCCCTTCGTGACCAGGGCAAGGTTCTGCTGCGCCGTGGTAAATTTGGCCTGCGCCATCTCCACCTTGAGCCGGTCCGCCTCATCCCCCGTGGCGGCGTACTGCTTCTCCAGCGCCTTCAGCTCGGAACGGGCCTCATCGGTCTTGACCTTCAGGTCGTATTTGTTTTTCTGGAGATTCCTGAGGGTTTTCTCCATCTGCTCGGCGTCCTTGGAAAAGCTCTTGGTCACGGACGCCATGCTCTTGACCGCGCTGGAGTAGCGGTCCTGGGCCGTAATGACGATAGACGCCTCCGGCATATTGCTCACCTCACTTGACTTTCGTTTGGAGCGTTGTATAATAAAATAAAAAAGGAGAGATCCTAATGGACGACGAATCCGAAAAAAGCTTTAAGATCGTGTTGATCGTCACGATGATTATTCTCACTCTCCTAGGCCTTCCGATGCTCATCTCCATTTTGTGACCCAGCGCCCCGCCCGCACGGCGGGGCTTTTTCATGTCCTTTTTTGCCTTGTCTCGCTCTCGTAAGACGCCAGCGCCCAGAGGAGGTCCTTCTCCCCGGCGGTCAGGCGGTACACCGCCGCCGGGGAGAAGGGCTTCCCCTCCCGGAACAGATAGAACATCAGCTCCAGATCCGGGTCGCCGCCGTCCCTCAGACGTTTTTTAGCTTCTGGATGGTCTCCCCCCGGTAGCCGGACAGGCGCTCCACCTCCCGGGACAGATCCTCGATCTCACCGGGCAGCAGCAGGGCCTTCAGCGTCTCCGCCGGGGTGGCTCCTCCATACCGCTCCTTCAGCTCGGACGCCTTGGGGTCCGGGTCCACGAGCCCGGAGAGCAGGATGGACAGCGCGGCGTCCTCCTTGAGCTCCTTGATCTCCTGCACCCGCCCGTAGGGCAGGGCCCGGAGGGTGAACACCACGTCCTCCCCCGCCAGCCGGGACAGGCGCTTGACCTTTACTTTGCACTCAGGCAGCTCCTTTGCCACATTGGGCAGCTCTGGCCGCAGCAAAATATCCAACAGTTTACTCATATCCGGTTTCCTTTCCGGGGCGCAAAAAAGCGCCCCCGTCCTGTCATGCTTGACAAAACGGAGGCGTTTGGTATAATGACGGTAGAAGGGCGCTGTTGTACGACGGTCAGCCCCAAAAACCGCTTAACAGGTAAAACCCGTTAACCGCTCGGTGGCCGCCGGGCGGTTAACACGCTTTTATGGAGAGTATGTAGGCCAAAACAGCCAAACACACGCAAACCCTCAGAAACTGCTTTCCTCGGTGCCCCACAATCGCATCACCTCCCTTCTCAGGGAAGTGGCTGACCGCCATGTTACAACAGCGCCGCCATCATTTTACCTGCCGCGCCGCGTTTTGTCAATCGCCGCCCTTTTGGGGCGGCTTTTTCATTTCCCTCAGACCGTTACCATGTCCAGATACTCGAAGTCGGTGAAGGTGAAGGGGACCTCCACCTTGCCCACGCTCTTGGCCTCCCAGTCGGCCAGGGTCAGGTCGTCGAAGCTCACGTTGTAGAGGGCCACACGCTCCGCGCCGTAGGCGTCCGGGTCCGCCAGCTTGGAGAGGATGGTGAACCGGGGGTCCTTGCCCGCCCGGATCTGCTTCCCCAGCAGCTGGCCCATCCGGGAGGTGGCCTTGTGCATCCGCAGGCTGCCGGTCCCGCTGATCCCCATGACCTTCTTGTCCCCGGCCATCTGTCCGCACAGGGCCACGTTCTCCTTGTCGTAGGACATTTTGAGCCGTAGGAATGACCGGATTGAGTGTATTGGCAATATCAGGACTTATTTCCTTAAGTTTTTCCAATGTACGAGTGGAAACTTCTCTCAATTTCCCTTCAACAGTTGTAGCTACACCATCTAATATCCGCTGCAATTCTTCATCTGGAAGTATTTCTTTCACAGCTTCCTTGAGAAGGTCTTGTACTTCACACTATCGCCATCACTATTCTTTCTATCTGATTGGAACAAAGAGTATAGCGGTAAATATTTTTGCAATTTTTCCCAAATAGATTTGGTATCTCCCTTTGTAACGTCAATATCGATGACTGACATTCTTAAGTCTTCATTATAATATTGCCATATAGCGGATCGCATCACAGCGTTTCTCGTTTTATCAGCACAGGGGATTTGCTTTGTATCTATTATCCGGCGTAATTCATTATCTTTTTTTAAGAGTAAGTCGGCACAATCTGGATTTGTTAGATGAAAGGCTCTGATAAATACCTTGCGCTTCCGCCATTTGGGTATTTTTTTATAATTTCAAGTAGACCATCCGCATTTAAGAGATGTTCGCCTAAAAGTGTAGTTTCATTTGTTGCGTCAATAACAATCCTATCTGGGAGTTCCGAAAAGCAAACTGCGATATTTATTTCATTCTCCTGATTTGCTTGTGCGCCAACGTTTACGTCCTCTCTGTCCAGTTTTACAACACCTTTTCCGTCATTAAAAAATATATCTAAGGCATCCATAATACTAGACTTTCCAATATCGTTTTTTTCCAACAAATGCAGTGAATTCATCAAAATTTACTGATATTTCGCCACAATATCCACGAGAATTTTTAATTCTGAGACTTTTTATTTTCATTCCAAACTCCTTATTTCATGAATAAAAATATCCTAAGTCAAGAACACGCTCTTCAATCAAGTCCTCAAACCATAACCACCGCACCCCACCCAAAATCAAAGGAGTCGGGCAAGCACCCCTGGGGCTTGTCCGCCTTGATGACCGTCGAGCA
>NZ_JBNPLQ010000053.1:0-7562 GCF_050313575.1 Candidatus Pseudoscillospira sp. SGI.172
CGAAGGGATTGTATTTCATGCTCTTTTTGAAGTTGATGGTATTGAGAACCTTGATTCGGTACGGCTCATAGATGACCTTCCCACGGGCGTCCCGCATGGGCTTTCCGTTCTCGTCCAGCTTGGGGGCACCCCGCCGCAGCATGGTCCCCACCTCGGACAAAAGCTGTCCTTTGGGATCGGTGACCACATAGGAGCTGTGCATCTGCATGAGGGAGGGTTTGACGAAGAACCGGGTCTTGCCGCTGCCGCTGCCGCCGATGACCAGGATGTTTTTGTTCCGGGCATACTTGGGATTTTTCGGGCGGCTGGACATGGTGAGCTTTTCCGTCTGAGTCAGAGGGATGTTCCAGTCGGGGACCGGATCGACATAGGGGGCAATATCCGCCGCCGTGCCCCACCGGGCGCTGCCGTACTCAATACCCTTGCGGTATTTGCGGGCATTTTTCCCTTTGGAGTACACCGCCAACCGGACGATGACCGCCCCGGCGATGCCCACCAGCAGGTCCAGGGGATGCAGGCTTGGCGTTGCATAAGAAAACGCCTCTGTAAAGCCCTGGCTCAAATGCAGAAACTTTTCAGAGGCGTCAAGGCCGGGCGCAAGGCGCACCGCCTGGCAGAGCTTATCAAAGAGATAGACAAACAACAGATACGGGAGATTGAGGATGAGAGCCTTTTTCAAGTCAACCGTCATAATTCCACACCCCGGTCTTTGGTCTTGACCTTCTCCCGCTGGCGGTGCTGGGCTTTGGCCTGCTGCTTCGCCTGGTCCAGCTCCTTGCGGATGGAGGGCTTTTTCTCTTTCTCTAGGTTCTTTGCGGAGAACTCCCGAAAGGCCGCCGTGATAACGTCGGCATCCCGGCCCTTGAAAAACACCAGGTAGCGCGGTATCTCGCCGCTGGTGTCTTTTTTCAGAGCAAAGTCAATGCCGTACTTCTTGGCCGTGGCGGAAAAGGCCCGGATGTTCTGGTCGGTGATCTCGATGTTGGAAACGCCGGTGTTGTGCTTCATAAGCTGCCGGAGGGTCTGCTTTCCGTGGTGCAGCTTGGTCTTATGGCCGGTCACGCCTTTCTGCATCTCGTCCAGTACCTTTTTCATGGCCTGTTGCAGCATCCCGGCGGAGAGCTTGGTGACCTCCACACAGAGGGCAACGGTGCGCTGGGTGACTTCTTCCTGCATGAGTCATCATCTCCTTTCTCCGCCGCCGTACAGGTCGTGGTTCACCAGGGACGCATAGTAGCTGTCGATGGTGGCCGGGGCGTTATACAGGGCAGCCAGCAGATATTTCTTGATGTTGCGGACATAGGTGGTGTTCTCCCGCATACGGTCCAGCACATACTCGATGTGGGAACTGTTCAGCTTCAGGAACCGGGATTTAACTACCTCCGCCGGATAGTCGTCCCCGGCAATGCGGATCGTCTCTCTGCGGGAACAGACGGTGTCCACCATGAGCTCCACCAGCTCGTCCAGACGGTCACGGTCCATGTGCTCGTTCTGTACGAGGATGTCATACTCGATGTTCTCCAAAATCAGTTCCCGATAGCTCTCTCGCTCCCGCATCCAGTCCGGTCCGATCCGTTTGGCCCCTGCGGGGGTTTGGGGGCTTGATTGGATAGGATTTGATCCTTCCGTACTTGGTGAATCAGTATTTTGTTCTTCAGGATTTCTTTTCTCTTTATTTAATTGCGGCCGGCTTTCCAGACATGGGTTATCCTTATCCGGGTTTTCCGTATCTGGACAAGCCGTATCCGGCTCGCCCTCACACGGCTGGCCCGTGTCCGGGGAATGGGGTGTCTCGTAGATAACATACTCCACATCCACAATCTTGCCCTTGCTGTCCCGCAGACGGTTGCGGACTATGTATCCGGCTCGCTCCAGCTCCTTCAGGGCGGAGCCAATGCTGTCCGTACCCTCCTTGCAGATTTTAGCCAGGCCCCTGGTGGTGTAGTTCCAGTCCTCCGGCAAGGACAGCATCATGGAGAGCAGCCCTTTGGATTTCAGCGACAGCCCCACGTTGCGTAGGTGGTGGTTGGACATCACTGTATAGTCGCGGGTTTTCTCAATGCGAAATACCGCCATGTTATCACCTCCTTTCGGCGGTTAGGAAAAGTGTTTATTTTCGAGGAAAATACGGCCTCTACGCCGCCCGGATAGCCCGGAGGGGAGCCTCCATAGGCGGCAGCCTTTTCAGTAGTTTTAGAGAAGAATAAACGCTGGATATTAACTCTATTTCAGCACATTTTCGTGCTGCATATTGCTTTTGTCCTACTTTTAACATATACTGTGTAGTAAAAGGAGGCTGGGCTTATGGGTAATTCTACTACTAATATTAGCATCCGAATGGACTCTGAATTGAAAGCACAAGCTGACGAACTATTTGCAGAACTCGGGATGAATTTGTCCACGGCATTTAACATCTTTGTACGTCAATCAATTCGTGATGGAGGAATTCCGTTTAAAATTTCATTGAACCATGTTGATTATACTAAGCCACAGAATTTAGAATAAAAATTATGACCACAGACTCTTTTCTGTGGCCATAATAACAATAAATTTAGAGAAGATTGTATTGAAATCAATTTCTAAAATGGAGGGATAATATGCCTTTGGATATTGTGCGCGGACGGATTTCCAATGTAATGGCCACTAAAGAACTCATACCAATCATTGAGAAATTAAATGCCCAAAATGATGCAACGCTGTATTTGGGATATCCGCTTTCCGCTAATGCAGAAAACACTGTTACTGTTGATGCTTTATTTGTCAGTAATAAAATTGGTATTGTTGCCTTTATATTTACTAAGTTAGAAAATTTAGATGAAATTATTGAGGAACAAGGCGAACTATATTTCCAATTAACAAACACTTTAACACAGTATCCGAACTTAAGAAAAGGACGTTCATTAGCTGTAGATCCCCATGTTATTTCAATTGTGCCTGCGCAGATGGACGGCGAATTAGAAGATGGATATATCCTTTCCACATTTGATGATTTGCCAAATGCGATTGATGAAATTCCAACATTCGACACAAAGTATTATAAAGTTTTAGTTGAGTCGTTACAAAGAATAGCTAGCATAAAACCTAGGAAAAAACGCGAAAATGTCAAAAACTCGGGGTCAAAAGGAGATATTATTAAAAAAATAGAAAAGGAGATTGCTAACTTAGATCATTGGCAGAAAAAAGCTGCGTTAGAAATTGTAGATGGACCTCAAAGAATTAGAGGTTTGGCTGGTTCTGGAAAAACTATTGTTTTGGCTTTAAAAGCGGCATATTTGCATTCACAATTTCCAGAGTGGGATATTGTCGTAACTTACTATACGAGAGCTTTATGGCAACAATATCGAGACTTAATCACAAAATTTGTGTTTGAATTTTCTCGAGATGAGCCTAATTGGGATAAATTGCATTTGTTTCATGCTTGGGGTTCACAATCTGAACAGGGGATTTATTCTGAAATAGCTCGTTCCATTGGGCAGGTTCCTGTTAATTTTGCAAATGCGAAATTAAAGTACGGACGAGAGAAGGCTTTTTCAGGTATATGTGACGAGTTGAATCATATTTTACCGGATAACTATACTCCTCTATATGATTTATTATTGATTGATGAGGCACAAGATCTGCCCGCTTCTTTCTTTAAGCTGGTATATAAATGTGTTAAAAAGCCCAAGCGTATCGTATGGGCATATGATGAATTGCAAAATTTGAGTTCTTCGATTATGCCTTCCATTGAAGATATGTTTGGTACCGACGAAAACGGAAAATCTTTAGTTGAATTGAAAAATGAGCAAGATGAGCCGATGCAGGATATCATTTTACCTGTTTGCTATCGAAATCCGCCGTGGGCACTTGCTTTAGCACATTCTTTAGGATTTGGTATATATAGAGAGCAATTGGTTCAGCATTTTGATACGCTGAATCTATGGGAAGATATTGGTTACAAAAAGGATAAAGGCTCTCTGTCTTTTGGTAAGAAAGTGACACTATCAAGAAAGCAGGATGCAACACCTCCTTATTTTAATGACTTATTAGACCCTAAGGATGTAATTATAACAAAGCGTTTTGAAGATGTAGACATGCAGTATGACTATGTTGCGCAACAAATTAAGAAAAATATTACTGAAGATGAACTTGATCCGGATGATATTCTGGTGATTTTCCCTTCCGTTATTTCCGCTAAAAGTCAGTATCAAAGATTTGCACAGCATCTTGCGAGATATTCAATATCTTCAATGCTCGCTGGTGTAACCAATGATCGTGATATCTTTCGAGTTCCAGGGAGTATTTCTTGTTCTGCAATATACAGAGCCAAAGGAAACGAAGCGCCAATGGTTTATATTGTAAATGCAGACTTTTGTTACGACGGTATTGAATTAATTAAACTGAGGAATACACTTTTTACAGCCATTACACGTTCTCGTGCTTGGGTTAGAATATGTGGCGTTGGCTACGCTATGGATGGACTCATTGAGGAAATAAACAAATTTATTACTAAGAACTATGTTCTTGAATTTAAAATACCAACAAAAACTGAAATGGCTAGGTTAAGAACTATAAATAGAGAGCGTTCAGCGTCTGACACTAAGAAAATCGAAGAAGCACAAAAGGGCGTTCGCACCCTTCTTGAACTAGTAAATCAAGGTGATTTGGATGCATCCCAAATTCCAGAACTGAGTTCTCTTGTGAAATTGTTTTTAAGTAGTAAGTCAGATGGTGATAACGTCGATGAAGAGGATGAATAAACATGTAGAAGACACTCGCGATCAAATAATTAACACTTTACAGATTTTGCATGAATGTGGTCTATCAAGGATAACAAAAGATATAGCCGTCGTCTGTAATCAGGATACGGAAATTTTAACTTGGGATAACCATGTTCCGGGGAGACATAATGCTGGCAAGTCGTTTACAACATTGAACCAATATATTTCAATTTATGAGACTGGAGCCTATCACTGTATTCTCTTTGACGGATCAATTATTCGAGTATTCTTCAAGTTTCGGAAAAACATATTATTACAAGAAAGCTTATTGTACTGGCCTTCCCCTATTCTAATTCCTGAAGAAGATGTCGATGAGTTAGGAATCCGTGAAGCAGTAAATATGTATTTTTCAGATATTGATATGTTAAATAGTAAAGTTGCCATGCGAAGTCCCTTCAGATACGATTTTGATTCATCAAATATTAGCGAGCAGCATCCTGCAACACATGTTCATATTCAGCATGCAGAATGTAGAATTAGTGCAAAGAGACCAGTGTGCTTTAACACTTTCATTAAATTTATTTTTGCAAACTTCTACCCAGAAGAATATCCGTCAATATTTTCTGATTTACAGCCGCTTCATTATTCAGGATACACATCTTTTGATAAGGCCATTCTTTGTCTTTAATGTTCTTTAAATAGTGCGAGCCATAGATTTGCAGTTTATGGCTCGCACTATCAGTTATTTAGTTTCGCTTCCCAGTTCCTCCATCGCCAGCCAGTCCTCAAACGACTTTCTGGAAATGCGGATCGCATAGCCGATGCGAATTGTTTTGAACTCTCCAGAGTTCACCAGACGGTATGCAGTGGATTTTGCAATTCCAAGGATTGCGGCAATATCATCCACGGTGTAGGTTCTGTTGCTCGGCAGCTTCTTTTCCTGCGATGTACTCATAATTTTGGCCTCCCATTTTTCGTAGGCATTTTGACTATGCCTATCTGGTTTTCCTTGTGGCGAAGGGGCTTTCTGCCATCATCCGTGCTAAGAATTTGCTAATTTGACATTCTGAACAGGCCGTAACAAGGCGGCATTTTACGAAATTTTGTGCAGATTGACCAGTAACCACACAATGTCATAGCGAATCAAAAGTAATGGGAAGTTATGATGGGTATATCGTACCAAAAGAAACGCCAAACTCCTAAGTCCAAGCTGTATTTCGCGTCTTTTCTATATAAGCCATATCGTGTCATTTCATTATGGGCGATGCTATCTGATTCAGCAAAATCGAGGTAATTATGCACAAAAGGTCGAAAAGGTCATATAAAGGGGCTGTACTACATGAAATGAGATCAATCTCCTGGTTCTTATCATCATGAAATGTTTGTAAATTTTCGTGCATTGTATTGTTTTCTTCGTGCAAGTGGCATATAATAAAAGTGCCAATAGGAAGGAGATGATTCTATGGCCGGTTCTACCACCAATATTAGTATTCGTATGGATTCCGAACTGAAAGCACAGGCTGATGCGCTGTTTGCTGAACTCGGCATGAACCTGTCCACCGCATTCAACATCTTTGTCCGGCAGTCTCTTCGGGAGGGCGGGATTCCTTTTGAGATCAATTTGAATCAGCCCAACAAGGAAACGATTGCTGCCATGCTGGAGGCGGAAAGGATTGCAAAGGATCCGTCTGTAAAGGGGTACACCGATATGGATGAGATGTTTGCGGATTTGAAGAAATGAGCCAGACAAAATATGTGGTCAAGTTCACCACGCAATTCCGAAAGGACTACAAGCTGGCAATCAAGCGTGGCTTAAAAATCGAATTGCTGGAACAGATCGTTGCTCTTTTGGCTGCGGGACAATCTCTACCAGAAAAGAATAAAGATCACGCACTTACCGGCAACTGGGTCGGCCATCGAGAATGTCACATCCTGCCCGATTGGCTCTTGGTCTACCGGGTTGAGGACGATGTCCTGGTACTGACCCTGACCCGTACAGGGACCCATAGTGATTTGTTTGGAAAGTAGCCGATAGGAAAAGGCCGTCGTAGTTTTGAGTCTACGGCGGCCCTTTGAATATTTAACGATTTGCTTTACAACTCCAACTTCTCCAGCCACTCGTCAAACGATTTTTTGGAAATGCGAATTGCCGTACCAATACGCACGGTCTTGAAGTGACCTTCCTTTACCAGCGTATAGGCCGATGTGCGCCCAATGTTGAGGATGGCAGCCACATCTTCTACGGTGTAAGTGCGTGCTTCCGGCAGCGGACGCTTTTCATGATTTTCCATTGTTTAACCTCCATGATTTGCTCGGTCAACAAGGCTTGAAGTGAGAAGATCGGCACTGCATCCAAGCTGATTCTTGCTAAGAATTTGCTAATAGGACGCCTTAAAAAGCGCGTCATGATGCGGCCTTTTGTGCAAGTTTCATCACAAAAACCTTGTACCCAGAGATATGTTTTGAAAGAGAAATAATGGGAAGTTACATCCGATCCGTACATCACTGGTCACGCCAAACTCCTAAGCGAAAGGCCGGCAGTTCGAGTCTGCCCAGGGACGCCAGCAAACAATGCTGCAAGCCTGTATTTATGCGGGTTTGCAGCTTTTTTGCTGTTTCCCATTTGTACCATGAAAATAATGGCGGAACATATGAGGTGATTTGCTCCGGTTCTCTCTTTTGGTAAAACACTTGCTCAAACGGCAGGATCATGCTCTCTTCCGCGGCTGCTTTTTGCTGTACCTCTTTCCAGGCCTCGAGGGGTTCCCTTATCTTCCTTTTCTCACAGCATTTGCAGGCCCGCTATCTGCCATAACCTCGATACCATTTTTTCATCATGCAGAAAGCGGCGGGACACTGGTT
>NZ_JBNPLQ010000054.1:0-7043 GCF_050313575.1 Candidatus Pseudoscillospira sp. SGI.172
ATAGTTGACCTTGCCCAAAAGCTGATACGCCGTCAGCACCACCTGTTTGCGCTCCTCGCTGAGATCGGCGGGGAGCTTTTTGATGATCTCTTGGATCTCCTCCGGAGACAGGTCGATATCCTGATAACTGCCGGTAAGCGCCATGAACAGTTCCTGATACTCCGGCTGCATCAGTTCTTCCAACAGCTTGTGCTGCTCGGCGTTGAACCGATACTCGTCCGCCATTTGCAGATGATCCTTGACTGTGACAGTGATGTGCAGGATGACGGTATCGCTTTCATCCTTGTCGCCTGAGATGGTTTCCACCCAATAAGAGATGGCGTTCATATCCCAGAAAATCTGTCGCAGAACATCCAGCTTTTCTTCCGTCAGCGTCGCCACCTCGTCCGGCGACGCTGCATCTGTCGTTGTCCGCACAGCATAGACCGCCAGCACATCCCGCCAGTTCGCCACCATAGCGGCGCTGCCCGCGTTGTCCATATCCAATTCATCATGCGGATTCTCCACCTTGATCTGTTCGATGCGGTCTGTAAACTCTGTATTCAGCATGGTCACAGCCTCCGGCATCGTATATCCGGTGCCGCTGTCCTCACCGGAAAAGAAAATTCCAAACGGCGACGCGATCAGGAGCCCGATCAGGCAGATGACTAACACCATCGAGAGAACCGTGCTGCCGCCCGCCATCATCGCCGCCGCAAGACTTCTGGCGGCAGACAGAATGGCCCGCAGCGCCCGTCCTGCCGCCTGGGATGCTTTCTGCGCGGTGGCCTGCGCCGCTTTCGCGGCTTGCTGATACCGCGTTGTCTGCACCGCTGCTTCCCGTGCGGTGCGGGCGCTGCTTTGCAGCATGACCGCCTGCTTCTGTGCGGACTCCAAAGTTTTCGCTGTATCAGCTATCTTCTTAGAACGCGGCGAAACAGAGACGATGTCACGCTCCATCGGCAAGTGCTTTTTCCTCGCTGGTTTGGGCAAGCTGGTTTCAGCCCGTTCTTTGATGTGAGGTATCTGCTCCGAACGCATTCTGTCCGGCATGGCGCTACCGTCCCTGTCTGAACGCACGGCTTGCGCCGTCTTGACCTGGTGGCGCGATACGGCTCGCTTTTGCTCTGCCTGCCATCGGGCAGCTTTGCGCCCGCGTTCCTCCATGAATACTCTCTGCCCCTGCCGCTGCGGTTCCGCTGCCACTGTGACCTGTGTCTCTGTCTGTGCGCCGATATAAGTATCTTTTGCCTTGACCTTGGCGGCCTTTTGCGCGGCGTTCTGGCGCGCCTGCTGCCGTCCACGCTCCGCAGCGCTCTGCGGCTGCGACCCGGCAGAAGTGGTATCTTTTCCCTTGATAGCAGAATACTTCTGCTCTGTGGCATCGGCAGCAGGAGCGCCGCCCTCCGGCGGCTGCTCCTGCGGTCTCTTCTTCCGCTGCCGGGTGAGTTCCTTTTCTGCCCGACGCAGGCCGCGGGCGGCGGTATCCTCAATGGTGTCGCCGCCGTACTCGTCTGCCTGCCCGTGCTGGGCCGTATCCCGCAGCTGCGTCCGCAGCCGCTCAGAGCCGTCGTCCAGACCTCTGTGCAGCAGTTCTCTGGGGGTCGATACCGCCTTTTCCTTGATGCGTTCAGAGAGCGTGGGTTTTTCTTTGATTTTTTTCATAGCACATCACGCAATAAGGTCGGAGGGGCGGGTCGTCATCATCTGATACAGCCTGGTGTGGCGGGGAAAGCTGTCCACGAAAGGCACGATGGCGCTGCCGCACTTGATGAGCCCCCGCCCGGAGTCCACATTGGTGATGTAGGAGAGCTGATTATCCGAGATGTTCAGCAGGCGTGCCAGTTCCTCCCGATCCGTGGCCGCCTGATTCAGCATGATGAGAAATTCAGAGTTCGCCAGCATGGTGCGGGCCGTGTGGGACTGCAGCAGGTCTTCGATATTCTGGCTGATCCCCGTTCCGCAAGCCTGATACTTTCTCATACGCTTCCACAGGGTGAACAGGAAATTGGCGCTGTATTCATGCTGAAACAGCAGATAGATCTCGTCGATATAGATCCAGGTATTCCGCTTCAGCCCGCGGTTTCGGATGATGCGGTTGAAGATGCTGTCCAGCACCACCAGCATTCCCACCGGCAGGAGTTGCTTGCCCAGATCCCGGATATCGTAACAGAGGATGCGGGCATTGGTGTCCACATTGGTGGGCTTGGCAAAGGTGTTGAGACTGCCGTCTGTAAACAGCTCAATGGCCAGCGCCACATCCTGTGCTTCCTTTTCCGGCTGGCGGAGCAGCTCCGCGTGGAAGTCCTGCAAGGTGGGGACCGCGCCGTGATAGCCGCTGCGGATATAGTCCCGGTACACCTGCGCGGTACAGCGGTCGATGACGGATTTTTCCTTGGCAGACAGCTTGCCTGCCCCAATGAGCTGTTCACAGAGGGAGAGCAGGAACTCGGATTTCAGCACCACGGGGTTCTCTCCGTCCCCATAACCCTGCTCCATATCCATGGCGTTGATATGGTTTGGAGATGTGGCGGAGATGTTGATGACCTGACCGCCCAGCCCTTCTACCAGCGGGCGGTACTCGGATTCAGGGTCGATGATGATAATATCATCGTCGGTAGACAATGCCAGTGACACCATTTCCTTCTTGGCACTGAAGGATTTGCCGGAACCGGAGACGCCCAGAATGAATGCGTTGCCGTTGAGAAGCTGCCTGCGGTCCGCCACGATGAGATTTTTGCTGATGGCGTTCTGCCCGTAGTACACGCCGCCCCGGTCCCAGATCTCCTGGGCCTTAAAGGGCATGAGGACAGCCAGCGCTTCCGTGGTCAGAGTGCGCAGGGCATCGATGCGGCGCAGGCCCAGCGGCAGCGCCGTCACCAGCCCGTCCGCCTGCTGCCAGTTCAGCGTCGTGAGCTGACAGAGGTGCTTGCGGGCAATGGACTGGAGCGTTTCCGTATCACTGTCCAGTTCTTCCTTGCTGTCTGCCAGATGCACCAGCGTCACCACGGCAAACATCATCCGCTGGTCGCGGGTGGTGAGATCGTCCAGCATCTCGCGAGTCTCCTTGCGCTGCTGCTCCAGATCGTATGGGACAACGGCAGAAAAGTTATTGTTAGCGTTCTGCCGGCGCTGCCAGTTGGTCACATTGGTCTCCACACCCAGCAGGTGGTTCTGCATCTCCCGCACCGCCTCATCGGTAGGGACAGGGATGATGTCAATGGACAGCATGAGACTGCGGTTCAGGCTGGTAAGCTCATTGATCATGGAGTCTTTGATGTAGCTGGCATACTCCTTCAAAAAAAGCACCCGGCCATATTTACCGCCCATGATAAAATGATCCTTTTTGAATTCCATGCTGTCCGGGCAGATGGCGTCCTTGAAGGAGCGCCCGTTCTTCATGTTCTCCCGGAGGTCAAAGCGGAACTCGCTTTCCTCTCCCACACGGTAGAAATCATGCAGGATGTGGAGGCGGTCTGCCGCATCCATCTCCTCGCAGTGGGAGTCCATGTGGTTCAGACGGGAAGAGGCGTCATGGACCGTGCGGTCAAAAAATGCGCGGGCCTCCTCTACATTTTTCTTATGGACGGACAGGGTGATGTAGCGCTCCTGCACCACGCTGTTGGATGAATCGGTAACCTTATCCAGCAGCATGGCGTTGTATTCCTTGCGTCCGCCATCCAGATCGTCTCCCTTGGGTGGGATGAGGATCTCCTGCTCAAAATTGCGCCGGTCCAGGCGCTTATTGTTGATGGTGATCTTCGTGGTGGAGCCGGTGTCCAGCGCGTTCAGCAGCTCGGAATAGCTGAGAAACATGGCTGTCTTATCCTCTTTCGAGGCGATGGCGTAGTTGATGTCGCTAAAACGCAGTGTTTTAGAATACTTGCTGCCAAATTGAAAGACCCCATCCGGCCAGATGCGGCGGATGGGGATGATGTCCTGTACAGATTTCGGAACCGTAAATCTTTCTTTGTCCTGCTTCAGTGTATTTTGCAGAGTTTTAATCAAGTTTGAGAGCCTCCTTTATCGTTGAATTTTCCAGAGCTTTGGCGTATATGTTGTCCGATTTGAACACGAGTCTGCGGGGAAACAGGAATTCCGAGCGGATATACGCGAGCAGAAAGCGTTCCAGCGTCATGCCGTTATACTGAAAAAAGCCGCCCAGGGCAAAGGGAAAGGCTGCAAGCACGCAGACCCAGCCGATCTCCCCATTCCCCAGCACAGGGCGCAGGCCGAAATATACGCCCACTGCCACGGCGACCGCCAGCAGTGCGAACAGCAACTGCCGCAGGGACAGCCCGAAGAATAGACTCTCCTGATAATTTCGTACTTCTTTGTTGATGCGGACCTCCAATGGATCACCTCCGAGTTTTTTCTGAGTTTTGCTGAACAGACTCTTGCTTTGTCTGTGCAGTCATGGTACTATGCCACAAACCCGATGAAGGAGGTCGTGACACATGATCGCTTTTCTGATGATCGCCGGGCTTGGCGTCCTGGCGCTTCTCTCCCGGTTCGCCGCGCTGACACGGATGACCATCCCGCTTTTGTACATCGTGTCCATGCTGACGGTGTTCCACGGCTGGTATCGCGCCCATACCGTGCTGGCAGACCGCATCCTGTTCGCCCTTGTAGGGCTGGTGGTGCTGTCCTGGCTGCTTTCGCTGATCCGCTTTGTCTGCGATCTTGTTATGCAGGCACGGGATGACGCTGCCGCTATGGAGTATTTCTCCTACCGTGTTCGCAAAGCACGGGAGAACGGCGAAGACACCGTCAGCACAGAGGGTCTGTGGCGCTGAATCAGCCAAGGCCCATCAGCTCCCGGATGATGCGGTCGCTCATCTTGATCGCGCCCACCAGCACCAGCATATTGAAGATCAGCTCGCCCACATAGTTCCATACGATGGTGGCTGCCGCCAGCGTATCGTCCGCGATGGCGGGCGGGGACGAGGCAAAGGCAGAGAAGATCACACAGGCCAATACGATAACACAGCCCTCCATGCAGATGGCGGCATAGCTTTTCAGAAAAGCAACGCCGATACTGCTGGAGGGCTGTCCCGCAAAGCTGGCCAGCGGGATGGGTGCGATGGCTGTGGCGATGTAGAGCTTAAAAAAACGGCTATATACCGTCAGTATCATGACAAGGGAGAGTACCCAGATAAAGAGCGAGCCCAGCAGCGTCACCGCCCAAAGGGGGATGGAGTCAATAAAGCCCACATCCTCGATGACACTCACCAGCTCATCCGGTAATGTGGTGGCAGACATCGCCGTCAGCCCGGAGGAATCCATGATGGTCGTCACCATGCCCTGGGCAACGCGAAACGCGCCGGTCATCAGCTCCATGCCCCACGATACCGCCGCCTGCGCCAGCACAAAGCGGATGAAGCATTTGAATGCCACTTCCGGCTTCTTCATCTCGGTAAAGCTGCCGCAGGTCTTGACCACGCCCATCACGAAAAACAGCACCAACAGCGCATACCCCACAGCCTTTAATCCATCGTTGATGTTCACGATGACATTCCAGACACCGCCGCCCTTGAAGGACTCCGGCGAGGTGCTGATGAGCTGCCAGATCTCCGCCAGCCTTCCGTTCCACATTTCCAGCGCGGAGTTCAAATTGTCTACGATCCAGTTTCCACTTCCCATTCAAAATCACCTCCTACGGGAAGAACAGGGTGAACGGTATCATGCCGTTCACCCTGCCGCGTTTTTCAGCCGGTGATGAGGGAGAGGATCTCCTTAGTAAAGGTAATGACGATACCGCCTGCCACCGTCAGCATGCCGTTGGCGCGCTGGGAGGGGTCATGGCTCTTGAGAGACAGGCCCACCTGCAAAATACCGAAGCCCAGCAGGATGAGGCCAATGGCGCGGATCAGCGAGAAAATAAAATCGGACAGGTTGTTGACCACCGTCAGCGGGTCATCTGCCGCCAGCGCAGGCACTGCGGTGACTGCCAGAAGCAGAGTAACGCAGGCAAAAACGGAATAGACGCGCTTTGCTTTTCTCTCGAAATTTTTGTTGTTCAAATCATGTTTCATGCTGCAGCATTCTCCTTTTCATTGTCAAAATCAATCTGGAACAGCGGCTCTCCCGTAATAGGAGGCTCCGCCGTCCCGTGGTGGATGTAGGGCGGTCCGCCGCCATCCATCGTATAGCGGATGGCGGGATGCTCCATGAGCTCATACTTTTCGTCCATCACCGGCCGTGTGCCGCGGATGAACAGAATACAATACCGGTTATCCAGCATCCGTACCTCGTCCGGCGTCAGCAGTTCCCGCCCACTGATCTGGAAGTTGGTGGAGTAAGACCCGGACCGCCCTTTGGTCTGCCCGTGGGTCTTGGTGTCGATGGTGGACTTGCCCAACGCCTCGGAAATGTACTTGTGGGTGCTTGCCTCGTTGCCGCCCAGATAGAGCAGCGTGTCCGAGTTGCCGGGGATGGTTTCCCATGAGTCCTTATACAGCTCCTTGATCTGCGCCATGTTCTGGATGATGGTGCTGCAGGAGATGTTGCGTGAGCGCATGGTCGCAAGCTCCCGCGGCAGCCCCGGCAGATTGACCGATGGCGCTTCATCCAAGATGAAATGCACATGGCAGGGCAAGGCTCCGTGATGGATCTGGTCTGCGCAGTAGTAAAGGGTCTGGAATATCTGGGAGTACAGAAGACTCACTAAAAAAGTAAAGGTCGTATCATTATCCGGGATGACGGCGTACAGAGCGCACTTTCGCTCTCCCAGCGTGTAGAGATCCATGTCATCATGGTCGGTGACAGCTTTGATCTGCGGCAGATTGAAGGGTGCCAGCCGCACAGCGGCAGACACCAGAATCGATTTTGCCGTCTTGCCCGCCGCCTGCTTGAAAACCTTATATTGCCGCAGGGCAACACTTTCCGGGTTCTCATACTCCATTGCCCGGAACAGCAGATCCAGCGGGGAGACATACTCGTCATCGTCCTCCTTCACTTCGGCATATTCCAGCACACGCAGCACCATTGAAAAATTCTGCTCATATTCCGGCGCTTCCTGGAGCAGCATGAGGATGATGGCCTGCAGCAGTGCTGTCTCGGAC
>NZ_JBNPLQ010000055.1:0-6480 GCF_050313575.1 Candidatus Pseudoscillospira sp. SGI.172
AAAGTGAAGTTTCCCATCTACCTGACGCCGGAGAAAAAGGCGCGCTTGGAGCGACGATATCAGGAGGACGGCAGCCGCAGCATCACCGGATTCATTGAGCGGGCCATCGATTTCTACCTGGACTACCTCAGCGCCAACAACGCCGGACTGTTCCTCCCGACCTCCATCCAGTCATACCTGGACGGTCGGGTGGGGCAAACGGAAAACCATTTGGCATCGCTGGCCTACAAACAGGCGGTGGAGTTGGATATGCTCTCCGGGATCATCGCGGACAGTTTTCAGTTCAGCGAGGAAGACTTGCGTCGACGCCGCGCGGAGAGCGTCCGGAATGTGAAGCAGACCAATGGCCGCATCTCGTTCGAAAAACGGGTGCGGGAATCCGTGAAGGATGATGACGGATGGCAAGGCTAATCGTCAAAAGTCCGTACATCAAGTGCGGTGGAAAAAACTCAGCAGGCGGCTACATGAGATACATCGCCACCCGAGAGCGGGTCGAGTTGATCCAGGATGACCGTCCGCTGACAAGAAAACAGGAGCAGCTTATCGCAAAACTGGTGAAAGATTTTCCTGCCGCAAGGGAGATGGATGAGTATGCTGACTATCAGGAGCATCCCAACAAAGCCAACGCCTCGGCCTTCATCTCTCAGGCGTTGGAGGAAAACTGGAGTGACGTTCAGAAATCGGATGGCTACATGAAGTACATCGCAATGCGGCCGAGAGCGGAGCGGCTCCCACGGCATCTTCGGTGACAAAGATGGCATGGAGCTGGACAGAGCCATGGCGGAGCTGGAGAACTATACAGGAAATGTGTGGACGCACATCATCTCCCTGAAGCGAGAGGATGCAGAGCGGCTGGGCTACGACAATGCCAGGGCGTGGAGAGATCTTCTCCGCGCCCACCGCAACGACATCGCCGCCGCTATGAACATCCCTCCCCAGGACTTCCGCTGGTATGCTGCCTTCCATGATGAAGGCAACCATCCCCATGTGCATGTGATGGCATGGTCTGCAAAACCTGGTCAGGCATATCTGTCTCAGGATGGCATCCGCCAAATCAAATCCAAGCTCACCAACGACATTTTCCAACAGGAGATGCTGCACCTCTATGAACAGAAAACGGTCTCCCGTGACCAGCTGGTACGGGAAGCGCGACATGCCATGCGGGAGTTGGTCCAGCAGATGAAAAGCAGAATCTGCGACCACCCGGAGGCGGAGCGGCTCATGCAGGAGCTGTCAGTTGAATTGGAAACGGTCAAGGGGAAGAAGTCCTATGGCTATCTTCCGAAGAAGCAAAAGGCGCTGGTGGATAAGATCGTGGACCAGATGGAGCAGCTCCCGACCGTGGCCGAGTGCTATGAAAAATGGTGGCAGCTGCAAAGTCAGGTGGAGAATTTCTATTCCGAGAAGGAGCGCCACCGCCCGCCGTTGTCGCGGCAGAAAGAGTTCCGCCAGATCAAGAACGCGGTCATTCAGGAGGCAGAGGCCATTCGGTTGGGGGAAATCACCTTCGAGGATGATACCATGGGCCGGAGTGATGAGGTGGAGAAAGATGAAAATGTGTCCTGGGACTTCTGGACGCTGAGGATGGACGTTCAAGATGAATACTCACCGCTGGCAGAACGGGATGACGCCGTGGAGAGTATGCGGGAGCTGGCAGAGAGTGGCGATGTTCATGCCCAATATTTTATGGGAAAGCTGTATCTGGATGGCAGCCTTGTGATACCGGACAACGAAGCGGCCATGAACTGGTTCCACAAGGCATCCACCAGCGGCTACGCTCCCGCCCAGTATGCTTTGGGAAAGCTGCTGCTCTCTGATGATGCCATCGTCCATGATCCTGAGCTTGGAATCCAGTGGCTGGAACACGCCGCCTACAACGGAAACCACTATGCATCCTACCGTCTGGGCAAGGAATATCTGAAGGGCGAATCGGTAAGAAGGGACACCCGCAAGGCCATGGATCACATCTACACCTCCGCCCAGGCCGGCAACCCCCATGCGCAGTATCTGTTGGGAAAGCTGCTGCTCCAAGGTAAGGTGATTGAGCAGGACAAAGAGGAGGGCATCCAATGGCTGTCTCAGGCGGCAGAGCAGGGACACAGCTACGCACAGTGCCTTCTGGAAAGGCAAAGCGTTTCGACAGCGCCAGAGGTGTTCCTTGCGGTGACGAGGCTGCTCCACCACATGGCGAATATCTTTCAGGACAACTCCCTGCCGCAGAGCGGCACAGGGCTCATCCATGCCGACCACAAGCTCCGTGAACAACTACGGGAGAAGCGCCTCGCCCACGGCCACAAGGAGAATGATCACGAGGAACAGCAATACGGCGGTTGGAATATGACCATGAGATAGAGGTTACGCCTATATTTTGACAATAGGATCAAAAGGTCATTTGAGTAAGCGATTAAAAGCAGCTCTCCCGGCTGGGAGAGCTGTTATAGACACAGGAACTGTTGGCGCATCCTTAGATGGAAATGTTGCCTTTAGAATCATTTCTGCTGTTGGGGATCTTCATCCGTTTTTTCGTGCAGCAGAATTCGCATATAATCCTGTCTGGCATTGATGATACGAGCCACACTCACAGTACTCGTGTCAATGCGGTACAAGGCAATATAGTTTTCGCAGATCAAAAGTCTCAGCTCTGTTTCGTAACCAGTCAGAGCGGATAGTTCCGCGCCTGATCTCGGAAAGTGTTTGAGCGACGAACATTGGTTGAGGATCATTTTGGTGATGCGCATTGCGGCGCTTGGGTTGTGCAGTTCCTTTCCGATATACCGTTTGATCTCCGCCAGATCAGAAATCGCTTCAGGCGTAAACCTCAGTTTCATTCTTCAACACCGAGCAGGCGGTAAGCGTCTTCCTCGGATACCCAGCCATTCCTTTCTGCGGAATCCCAGCCCTTCTGTACTTCATCCAACAACCGGCGCATCGCCTTACCCTTCATATATGCTTCGTTCTCCGGTGACGCCAAAAAAGGCAGGCCCTCCATATTCAGAGACTGCTGAATAAAAATGTTCACAGCGTCGGTGAAGGTCAGCCCCTGACGGGCATAGATCTCTTCCACCTGCTGCTTCACATCGGGATTGATCCGAATTTGAAAAGTGGTGGTCTTAGGGGCGGTGGTCACATTGATGGGCTCCATATTATCAGCTCCTTCTGCCTATCAGTATATCCCAGCAACCCGAAATGTCAATACTTTGTCATTACATTTTGAAGACGTGATAAGGTAACACAAGTTCATGCACCACCTCAAAATTTGCGTTGCAAAACAAAGATAGAAAGCCCGCCCGCAATTGATAACATTCTGAAAATTGTGGTCATTTGGGGATGGCTATTCCGCAATGGTTGCGGTATTGTGTGTCGCTGACAGGAGGCGATTTGATGTACGAATACATGAGAGCGCTGCAGCGACAATTTTTCAGGGAACCGGACTTCCGGGAACCGCGGCGGGAACTCCATGAGCTCCACCGGGAGCTGGCTGAGAACAGGCCCAAGGATGAGCGCCGCAAGCTGTTGAAGCTGGTGGACCTGGAAGCGGAGCTGCGGGACGAGATCTCCCTCGCCAGCTTTGTAGCAGGCTTCCATTTGGCGTGGGGCATTATCGGTGAACTGAACATCGAGCCGCCCTACTCCTTCGCTGAGGAGGAAGAGCGCAGGATGGGGCAGCTTCCGAATCTGAGGGGGGATGACTGATGGCAAAGCGCAGACCGTCTGGCGACGGCATGGTGCGTAAGCGTGAGGATGGCCGATGGGAGGGACGCATCGTAGTCGGTCACAAGGAAAACGGAGAGCCGATCTTCCACTACATTTCAGCAAAGACGCAGAAGGCGCTTCTGGAAAAGCTGCATAGGAGCATGGAAGAGTACGACGGTGCGGAGCTGACCGAGCAGAGCCGCATAACGCTGGGCGAGTGGCTGGATATCTGGCTGGAGGAATGTGCCGCACTGTCGGTGCGGCCTTCAACGCTGAAAGGCTACCGAGGTTACGTCGAAAAGAATATCAAGCCCTACCTCGGTGACAAGCAGATATGCAAAGTCACCACCGCTGATGTCCAGAGCCTGTACCGAAAGCTTCAAAAGGAAGGCGGCGCCAGCGGCGGACCGCTGGCGGGAACTTCTGTCCGCAGGATACACAATGTACTGCACCAGGCCTTGGATGTGGCGGTGAACCGTCACCTGATGGTAAAGAATCCCTCAAATGATGTAACGCTCCCCAAAAAGGAGAGCACCGTCAAGACGATCCTCAACGACGCCCAGTTGGAGCGCTTCATGGATGCCATCAAAGCCGACGAACACTGGCATGACTTCTTCTATCTGGAGATCACTACCGGCCTGCGTCGGGGAGAGCTGTGCGGCCTTATGTGGAGCGACTTTGATGAGAAGAAAGGGACCCTCTCCATCCGCAGAACCCTGCACGCGAAAGAAGGCGGCGGTTACTACGTGGGCGATACCAAAACCGGAACCGGCCGCAGAACGATCAAGCTGCCGCCCAGCACAGTGCAGCTTCTTTCAGAACGGAAGAAGAGATCCATCTCTCAGTGGCTGTTCCCCAATCCCATTCATCCGGAAGACCCTATCATGCCAAACAGTGGTTATGAACGAATGAAAAAGCTGATGGCGGATGCGGGACTGCCCAACATACGCTTCCACGATCTCAGGCATACATTCGCCACACATGCGCTGACCAGCGGCGTTGATGCCAAGACGCTCTCCGGCATCCTGGGGCATACCAAGACCTCTTTCACGCTGGATACCTACACCCATGTTACCGGCGATATGCACCAGAGGGCATCGAAGATCGTGGGCAGCTTCATGGAAGACTTTATGGTAAAGCGGTGAACAGCAATGGCAAAGAAACGCAAAAACGGTCAAGGCACCGTCCGCTTGCGCAAGGACGGACGGTGGGAGGGCCGACACATCGTGGGATATGATGAGAACGGAAAGCCAAAATTGAAAAGCGTGCTGGCCAAGACAAAGGCTGAGTGCGTCGAGAAACTGAAAAAACTCCAGACTGAATATGGCGAGGCCGCGCCCTTTAAAATCAGTCCCGATATGCGCTCCGGCGACTGGATCAACTACTGGTACGAAAACCATTCGAAACCCACCCTGCGGCCTACAACGCAGAAAGGCTATGAAGAATGGATCTATACTCACGCGATCCCCGCCTCGGGCATATCCCACTGAACAAGCTGACGCAGTCCGACTGTCAGAAATTCCTGAATGAAATGAAGGCCAATGGGCGAAAGCTTCACAGGGACACCAAAGGCCCTGAGATGGCAGAGCGCTCCGTGCGGAGCTGTTATCATGTCATTCGCATGGCGCTGGACAGGGCGGTCAAAGATGGTCTCATCAAGAAAAATCCCATCCTGGGGTGTAAGCTACCACAGCCGGAGCAAAAGGAAATGAAGATCCTCTCCAGGGAGGAAATCCAGCGGTTCCTGATACAGGCCAAGGCGGAGGGAATGTACGAACTCTTCCTTCTGGAATTGACCACAGGTATGCGCCGGGGCGAGATCCTGGCGCTTACCTGGGATGACCTGAACTTTGAGAGCGGCGAGCTCCATATCAACAAACAGGTCACTCCTGTGGGAGGCCAAAATATCATTTGCGAACCTAAAACGAAAGCCGCGTTCCGCACCATTATTCTGCCGCCCGCCATGGTAGAAATTCTAAAGGAATACAAAAAAGAAGTGTTCTCTCCGCTGATGTTTCCGTCCAGGATCAAGCCGGAGCAGCCCATTGACCCAGGCTATGTCAGAAAGCGGCTCCAACAAATACTCCAGCGCGCCGACTGTAAAAAGGTGCGTTTCCATGATCTCAGACATACCTTCGCAACCATGTCACTGGAGCACGGTATGGACATCAAGACGCTGTCCTCCATCATCGGGCATGTATCCTCCGGCACCACCCTGAACATCTACACACATATTACGAATGAGATGCAGGAAAATGCCGCGGCAAGCATCGACCGCGGCATTGCAAAGACAGAGGTATCGGAAAGGACAGCCGAAAAGCCTTCTGAGCCACAGAAGTTCGTGCCATATACGGCTCCTCGCCGCAGACCGGGGACTGGCTATGTGAAGCAGCTCAAGGATAATCTCTGGGAGGGAAGATATTCGCCTGTCTGGCCTGACGGCAAAAAGCACTCTCGGAATGTCTACGGGCGCACACAGGAGGAGTGCGAGGCAAAACTGGCAAAGCTGATCCTTCAGATGAAAGCGGAGATTGCAGCCCTGAGGGCCGGAACGGCCACGGAGTATCCCGACGGCGTCAGCCCTAAGAAAAAGCAGCTCGCTGCTTACCTGCGGGGAAATCCCGGCGTGAGCAATAAGAGCTATATCGCACGGGAGCTGGGCATCGACCGCACTACGGTACAGAAGTACTATGACGAGGTCAGAGCGGAACTGGCTGCTCCGGCAGCGCAGTGAGAGAATGCCTGACAGGAGATAGGAGATGAACCAGATGCAAGCCCCTCAACAGG
>NZ_JBNPLQ010000056.1:0-6136 GCF_050313575.1 Candidatus Pseudoscillospira sp. SGI.172
TGATCCTGCGCCCCTTTTTGTGAAAAAATCCCGATTTTGAAGTCCCCGTCGATTTTTAACCAGCCGGGAGGGCGGCGGCGGTGGGACGCAGGATCACTTTTCCGTCCTCTTCCGTTACCGTGAGGGCGCTTCCGGCGGGAAGGGCCCCGGAGAGCAGAAGCCCGGCGGCGGGGTCCTCCACCTGAGAGCGGATGGCCCGGCGGAGGGGCCGGGCGCCGTAGTCGGGGTCGAAGCCGGACCGGGTCAGGGCCTCTCTGGCCTGGGGGGTGACCTCCAGAGTCACCCCGAGGGCGGTCAGACGGCTGCCCAGATCGTCCAGCATCCGCTGGGCGATGAGGGCGAGCTCGGGCTGCCCCAGCTGGTGAAAGACCACCGTCTCGTCCAGCCGGTTGAGAAATTCCGGTCGGAAGGTCCGACGGACATCCTCCATGACCCCGTGCTCCACCTCGGCGGGAGAGCGCAGCCCGTCGGTCTCCGTCCGGGCGGAGAAGCCCAGGCGGCCCTTGGCGGTGATGCGGCGGGCCCCCACGTTGGAGGTGAGAATGATGACGCAGCTTCGGAAATCTGCCTTCCGGCCCTGAGCGTCGGTGATCTGTCCATCCTCCAGCGCCTGGAGCAGCACACTCCAGATGTCCTCGTGTGCCTTTTCAATTTCGTCGAACAGCACCACCGAGTAGGGCTTGCGGCGCACAGCCTCGGTGAGCTGTCCCCCCTCCTCGTGGCCCACATAGCCCGGAGGGGAGCCCAGCAGCCGGGAGACGGTGTGCTTTTCCATATACTCCGACATGTCGAAGCGGATGAGGGAGTCCTCGCTGCCGAAAAGGGCGGCGGCCAGCGCCTTGCAAAGTTCGGTCTTGCCCACGCCGGTGGGGCCCAGGAAAAGGAAGGAGCCCACCGGGCGCCCCGGCTCCTTCAGTCCCACACGGCCCCTGCGGACGGCCTGGGATACTGCCCGCACCGCCTCCTCCTGGCCGATCACCCGGCGGCGCAGGGTGTCGTCCAGAGCCAGCAGCCGGTCGCTCTCCGAGCGGGTCAGGGAGGTCACGGGGATCCCGGTCCAGCCGGAGATGACGCTGGCCACATCCTGGCCGGTGACGGAGATGGGGCCCCGCCGCAGGAGCTGGGCAGCCTTCTCCCGCTCCAGGCTGCGGCGGAAATCTCCCTCGGCGTCCCGGTACATGGCGGCGGTCTCAAAGTCCTGCTCCCGGATGGCGGATTCCTTGCGCTGCCGGGCGTCGGCTACCTTTTCCTCCAGTTCTCGGAGTGCGGGGGAGGGTTCGGCGTCCCCCAGCCGGGCCCGGCTGGAGGCCTCATCCATCAGATCCACCGCCTTGTCCGGCAGTCTCCGGTCGGGGAGATAGCGGACAGAGAGACGGACTGCCGCGTCCAGCGCCTCGTCGGAGATAGAGAGGCGGTGATGGCGCTCGTACTGAGGGCGCAGTCCCTCCAGAATGGCGCGGGTGGCCTCGGGGGTGGGCTCCGCCACCAGTACCGGCTGGAACCGCCGCTCCAGGGCCGCGTCCTTTTCAATATACTTTCGGTATTCCGCGGTGGTGGTGGCCCCCACCACCTGGAGATCGCCCCGCCCCAAGGCGGGCTTGAGAATGTTGGCGGCGTCGATGGCCCCCTCGGCGCTGCCCGCGCCCACAATGGTGTGGAGTTCGTCGAGAAACAGGATCACATCCCCTGCCCGGCGCACCTCGGCCAGGATGTTTTTGACCCGCTCCTCAAATTCGCCCCGGTATTTCGTACCTGCCACCATGGAGGACAGGTCCAGAGACACCAGCCGTTTGGCGGCCAGATCCTCGGGAACCTCTCCGCCTGTGATGGCCAGTGCCAGAGCCTCAGCCACCGCGGTCTTGCCTACCCCGGGTTCCCCGATCAGGGCGGGGTTGTTTTTACGCCGCCGGGACAGGATCTCGATGACCCGGCGGACCTCCTTTTCCCGTCCGATGACCGGATCCAGCCCCCCGCTGGCCGCCAGAGCGGTGAGGTCGCGGGAGAATTGGTCCAGCAGTTTGGTGGTGGGGTGATCTTCCCGTTCCGGGCGGCGGCGGTCCAGGGGACGGGGATCATAGGCGCCGAAGGCGCATGTCACGTCTCCCAGGAGCTGACGGGGGTCTTTTCCCGCCGCGGCGATGACCCGGGCGGCGGCGCTGTCATTCTGGCGGAGAAGCCCTGTGAGCAGATGGCCGGTGTCCGCCCGGGAAGCCTGACACCGCCGGGCCTCGCTCAGCGCCAGCTCCAGGCATTCCCGGCAGCGGGGCGTGAGGCCCTGGCTGGGAAGCCCGCCTGCCGCTCCCAGACCCACCAGCCGCACCAGTGCAGCGCGAAGAAGCTCCGCAGTGAGACCGGCGGATGCCAGCGCCTTGGCCCCCGGGCCGCGGCCCTCCCTGGCAACGCCCAGAAGCAGGTGCTCGGTACCCACATAGCTGTGTCCCAGCTCGGCGGCGCTCTCCTGGGCCAGACGGAGGGCAGTTTCTGCCCCCATGGTAAATTCAACGGCGCTCATAGTCGTTCCTCCCGGTGAAGCCCGGTTTTTCCGGCCTTATCTTGCCGCTGCGCCGGGGGTGGGAAATGCTTTTAAAGGTGCCTTCCAGTTCGGGGGTCATGCTGCCTGCCGCCTCGACCCGAAAAGCACCGGACGGTCGTGCCATATCCATCCGCTCCCTTTCTGTGATTGCGTTTATCATTCCACCAATATAAAAATATACCCAGCGTATGGGGAAATTAGCATTGCAATTTAAAAAACTTGTGTTATAATATTCTCACATTAGAAGCTTGGAGGTGTAACCAATGGCTTATGTGATTAGCGACGCTTGCGTCAGCTGCGGCGCTTGCGCCGACGCTTGCCCCGTGTCCGCGATTTCCCAGGGCGATACACAGTATGTGATCGACGCCGGGACCTGCATCGATTGCGGTTCCTGCGCTGGTGCTTGCCCCACCGGGGCCATTTCCCAGGGCTGAGTTTCGCGTACAAAAAAACAGCGGCGCCGTGTTTTCACGGCGCCGCTGCTTTTTTGCGCTTCAGGCGTGGAAAAATTCTGTCTCTTACAGTTCCTCCAGCAAAAACCGCCCCACGCTCTCCATGGCCTGGTCGGCGGTGCGCATGGGAAACATCTGGAACACATGCCACATGTCCTTCCAGACCTCCAGGCGGCAGGGGACGCCCGCCCCCACGAGCCGATCCCGCAGCCGGACGGAGTCGGAATAGAGGATTTCGTTGCTGCCCACCTGGATGAGGGCGGGAGGGAAACGGGAGAGGTCGCCCAGCAGGGGGGAAAGCAGGGGATTGGAGAGATCCCGCTCCCCGGCGTAGACACGCCGGACGGCCTGGATATAATTCATGGTGATCATGGGGTCGATGTCTGCCCGCTCGGCGTAGGAGCGGCCGCTGGCCGTCATGTCGGTCCAGGGGGACATGAGCACCAGCCGGGCGGGGAGCCGCCGCCCCTCGGCTTTGAGCCGATGGCAGAGGACCAGAGCCAGATTGCCTCCGGCGGAATCTCCCGCCACCACCACGTCCCGGGCCCCGTAGCCCAGGTGCATCAGGTAGTCCCAGGCCTGCATGGCGTCGTCCGGGGCGGCGGGGAACGGGTGCTCCGGTGCCAGGCGGTACTCAAAGCTGAGTACCTCATAGCCCGTGGTCTCCGCCAGCTTGGCGGCCAGGGGGCGGGAATATCCCAAATTGCCGCTGGTATAGCCGCCGCCGTGGCAGTAGAGGATGACTTTGCGCTTCTCCCAGCAGCGGGTGGGTCGGGCCCAGGCAGCGGCCATGCCGTGGAGTCGGAATGGCTCCCAGGAGACGCCCCGCCGGGGAGAGACCAGCCGCCCCAGCAGCTCCTGCCCCGCCCGCTGGCGTTCCAGATCCTCTGGGTCCATAGATTCGGGGGAGGTGGCCGAATGGATGGCCTTTAGGGCCCGCATCACCGGCTCCAGCCGCCGGTCCTCCGCCATGCGTTTTTGCTCTGTGGTGGGCCGGATCAAATTCATATGCCGCCGCATTTCCATGGGCTTCCTCCATTTCTGTGATCGAGTTGGAAAGGTGAAAGCATTGTAACACGCGGCCGGGGAAAAGTAAAGGCGGGTTGCGCCGAAGCGGCGGCGGTGGTAAAATAAAAACGATCAGGCAGGGAGGAGGGCAGATATGGCAAAAAAGAAAAAGCCGGATTGGTATACGCTGGACAATGCCGGTATCCTGTATTCCGCGCTTCAAAAGGAGGAATATTCGGCGATCTACCGCTTCTCCGCCGTGCTGAAGGAGCGGGTGGATCCGGCGGCGCTCCAGCGTGCCGTGGACGAGTGTATGCCCCGGTTTCCCGGGTTTGCCGTGCGGATCAAGCGGGGCGCGTTCTGGTATTATTTCGAGCCGAACAGCGCTCCCGGCCCTTTCGTGAAGCCCGACATCTCAAATCCCTGCCAGCCGGTGCGGTTCAAAGAGGACAACGGCTGGCTGATCCGCTTTTATTATTATGAGACCAGGATCTCCCTGGAGGTGTTCCACGCCCTGTCCGACGGCGCCGGGGCGCTGACCTTTTTTCGGACCGTGCTGGCGGCCTATTTCCGGGAGACCGGGCGTGACATCCCCTATGCAGGACAAGGGCTTCTGGATCTGCGGGAGCCGCCCCTGCGGGAGGAGCGGGAGGACGCCTACGCCCGCTATGCCGGGAAGCGGGCGACGCGGGGCGGGATGCGGAAGAAAGCCTACCCCAACACGGGGACGCCGGAATCCTTTTATACGCTCAATGTGACCATGGGCTTCGTGCCGCTGGACAAACTCCGGGAGACGGCGAAGCGGCACGGGGCCACCGTGACCGAATATCTCACCGCCGTGCTTTTGAAGGTTCTGATCGAGAAGCAGCGGCGGGAACGGCCGGTCCGTGAGAAGCCGGTGGCGCTGGCCATCCCTGTCAACCTGCGCCCCTGGTTCCCCTCGGGCACACTGCGCAACTTTATTATTACCATCCGGCCCTGCATCGACCCCTCTCTGGGGGAATATCCATTTGAAGACGTTTTGAACTACACCCGCCACTTTATGCGCCTGGAGCAGGACCGGGCCAGGATGCGGGCTTCCTTTACAGGCAATGTCCGCTTCCAGACCAACCGGCTTCTGGGGGTCATTCCCGTCTTTCTGAAAAATCCCATCATGGCGCTGAGCTACCGCCTGGCCGGAGTGCGGCCCTATTCGGGCACCTACACTAACCCGGGGGCCTTCAAGGTGCCGCACGAGATGGCGCCCCTGATCGATCACATGGAGGTGATCCTGGGGCAGGCCACGGTGCCCCGGGTGCACTGTGCCTCCATCAGCTACGGAAACACCATGGAGGTCACCTTTGCCGGGACTTTGAAGGAGCGGGAGACCGAGAGGGACTTTTTCCGGTTCCTGATCCGGGAGGGAGTCCCGGTCAAAGTCATATCCAACCGAGAGGAGTGAGAGAATGTCCTACTGCGTTCACTGCGGGGTGGAGCTGGATCCCACCGCTGCGGTCTGCCCCCTGTGTGCCACCCCGGTCCGCGATCCTGCCAGGCCGGTGGACACTGTGTCTCCAAGGCCCTTTCCCACCCAGCGGGGTGAGGTGAAGCCGGTGTCCAAATGGGAGGCGGCGCTCCTTATTACGGTCCTGCTGGCCTCGATCTCCGTGGCCTGCGGTGTGCTGAATCTTTTCCTGCGGACAGAACACATCTGGTCGCTGTACCTGATCGGGGCGGCGGTGATGCTGTGGCTGTGGTTCGTTCCACCTCTGCTGGACCGGAAGATCCACTTGATCCTGCGGCTTGGACTGGACGTGGGTGCGGTGGCCATCTATGTGTTTTTGATCGCCCTGGCCAACCGGGGCTTCGGCTGGTATCTGGGCCTGGCACTTCCCCTTATTCTGACAGGCGGGGCGGTGGTGATGCTGCTGGCGATCGCGCTTCGAGGGCGCTCCATCCTGACCAAGGTCACGCTGACCATTGGCGGAATGGGCGTGTTCTGTCTGTTTACAGAGCTTTTTGTGGACCGATGGCTGACCGGGGCATGGTCCCCGGCCTGGTCTCTGGTGGTCCTGGCGGTCTGTGCGGCGATCATCGTGCCGCTGGTCATCATCCGGCGGACGCCCTCCCTGCGGGAAGAGGTCCGCAGACGTTTTCATATGTA
>NZ_JBNPLQ010000057.1:0-5956 GCF_050313575.1 Candidatus Pseudoscillospira sp. SGI.172
CTGAAAGAAAATTCCGAACGGCCGAAAAAAGTGCTTGACAAACGAGCTGAGCTGTGATAAGATATCAAAGTTCGCTTCGAAAGTCAAAAACGAAGAAACGGCCGGTTCTGAAAGAAATTTCAGAAAAGACGAAAAAAGTTCTTGACAAAGCAAACGAGCTATGATATAATTGAAAAGCCCGTTGGCGAGCGAAACAGCGAGCGGCGTGCACCTTGTAAATTAAACAACGTGAAGAAGCTTATACAAGCACCAGATAAGGACTAAAAGTCCTTTACAAGTTCAAAAGACTTGTGAAGGCTCAAGTTTGGATTTCTTTGAAGCTATGATTATTAGTTTCGATGAAATGAGTTGATTTGAACGGCTGCGAGGCTGTTTAGATACCATTTTATTGAGAGTTTGATCCTGGCTCAGGATGAACGCTGGCGGCGTGCTTAACACATGCAAGTCGAACGGAGAGCCAATGACGGAGTTTTCGGACAACGGATTTGGTTTCTTAGTGGCGGACGGGTGAGTAACGCGTGAGCAACCTGCCTTGGAGTGGGGAATAACAGCTGGAAACAGTTGCTAATACCGCATAATGCAGCGAGGGGACATCCTCTTGCTGCCAAAGATTTATCGCTCTGAGATGGACTCGCGTCTGATTAGCTGGTTGGCGGGGTAACGGCCCACCAAGGCGACGATCAGTAGCCGGACTGAGAGGTTGACCGGCCACATTGGGACTGAGATACGGCCCAGACTCCTACGGGAGGCAGCAGTGGGGAATATTGGGCAATGGGCGAAAGCCTGACCCAGCAACGCCGCGTGAAGGAAGAAGGCCCTCGGGTTGTAAACTTCTTTTATCAGGGACGAAACAAATGACGGTACCTGATGAATAAGCCACGGCTAACTACGTGCCAGCAGCCGCGGTAATACGTAGGTGGCAAGCGTTATCCGGATTTACTGGGTGTAAAGGGCGTGTAGGCGGGCCTGCAAGTCAGGTGTGAAATTCCAGGGCTCAACCCTGGAACTGCACTTGAAACTGTGGGTCTTGAGTGATGGAGAGGCAGGCGGAATTCCGTGTGTAGCGGTGAAATGCGTAGATATACGGAGGAACACCAGTGGCGAAGGCGGCCTGCTGGACATTAACTGACGCTGAGGCGCGAAAGCGTGGGGAGCAAACAGGATTAGATACCCTGGTAGTCCACGCTGTAAACGATGGATACTAGGTGTGGGGGGTCTGACCCCCTCCGTGCCGCAGTTAACACAATAAGTATCCCACCTGGGGAGTACGATCGCAAGGTTGAAACTCAAAGGAATTGACGGGGGCCCGCACAAGCGGTGGAGTATGTGGTTTAATTCGAAGCAACGCGAAGAACCTTACCAGGGCTTGACATCCTACTAACGAAGCAGAGATGCATTAGGTGCCCTTCGGGGAAAGTAGAGACAGGTGGTGCATGGTTGTCGTCAGCTCGTGTCGTGAGATGTTGGGTTAAGTCCCGCAACGAGCGCAACCCTTATTGCTAGTTGCTACGCAAGAGCACTCTAGCGAGACTGCCGTTGACAAAACGGAGGAAGGTGGGGACGACGTCAAATCATCATGCCCCTTATGTCCTGGGCCACACACGTACTACAATGGCGGTCAACAGAGGGAAGCAATACCGCGAGGTGGAGCGAATCCCTAAAAGCCGTCCCAGTTCGGATTGCAGGCTGAAACCCGCCTGCATGAAGTTGGAATCGCTAGTAATCGCGGATCAGCATGCCGCGGTGAATACGTTCCCGGGCCTTGTACACACCGCCCGTCACACCATGAGAGTCGGGAACACCCGAAGTCCGTAGCCTAACCGCAAGGGGGGCGCGGCCGAAGGTGGGTTCGATAATTGGGGTGAAGTCGTAACAAGGTAGCCGTATCGGAAGGTGCGGCTGGATCACCTCCTTTCTAAGGAGACTTCAGGAGACGGAACATTCTTCTGTAACGTCCTAAGGTCAGACCTTTCCGGAGCTTAAGAGTGACTTCACGTTGTTTAATTTAGAGGGCGCACGATACGGGGGTTTAGCTCAGCTGGTAGAGCACCTGCTTTGCAAGCAGGGGGTCACCGGTTCGAGTCCGGTAACCTCCACCAAATGGGCCAATAGCTCAGCTGGCTAGAGCACACGACTGATAATCGTGAGGTCGGTGGTTCGAGTCCACTTTGGCCCACCACCTGTTTTCTCCTGAAAGAGGAAGCGGGCAAAGAGAACTTCAACAGAATCATCCTTCCGAACGAAGTTTGAAGTCAGATGCAAGCATTCAATGCTTGAGTGTTTGCATCTGGTTTCAACGAGAGTTGAGACTGGAAGGGACGCACCTTGAAAACTGAACAATGTAGATTGAAAGTATGATAAGCAAGCAACAGAGGGCAATAAAGCAAAAATGTTGTGGAATGTATATTGAATGGCGAAAGCTGTTTAGTAGGGTAACGACAATAATAAGCCAAATTGACAAACTTCTGTGAAGCCTGCATAATTCATGATCATGAGAACAGCTTTAAAACAAAGGTTGTTCTACAAGGTCAAGCTGATAAGAGCGCAAGGGGAATGCCTTGGCATCAGGAGCCGATGAAGGACGCGACAAGCTGCGATAAGCTTCGGGGAGCTGCACATAAGCATTGATCCGGAGATTTCCGAATGGGGAAACCCGGCAGAGCAATACTCTGTCAACGTGCATTGAATCAAATAGGTGTACGTGGGGAACCGCCTGAACTGAAACATCTAAGTAGGGCGAGGAAGAGAAATCAACAGAGATTCCGCTAGTAGTGGCGAGCGAACGCGGAAGAGGCCAAACCAGAGGATTTATTCTCTGGGGTTGCGGACCGGCACAACGGAGCAATAGGTTAGTCGAATGGTATGGGAAGGCCAGCCACAGCGGGTGAGAGCCCCGTAGACGAAAGCCGAATTGCTTCAGCCGAGTTCCAGAGTACCGCGAGACACGTGAAACCTCGTGGGAAACTGGGGGGACCACCCTCCAAGCCTAAATACTACCTGATGACCGATAGAGGAGCAGTACCGTGAGGGAAAGGTGAAAAGGACCCCGGGAGGGGAGTGAAATAGAACCTGAAACCTTGTGCTTACAAGCACTCAAAGCCCGTTAATGGGTGATGAGGTACCTTTTGTAGAATGGTCCGGCGAGTTATAGTTACTGGCAAGCTTAAGGTACTCAGTACCGGAGGCGTAGGGAGACCGAGTGTGAACAGCGCGTATGAAGTCAGTAGCCATAGACCCGAAACCGGGTGACCTATCCATGGGCAGGTTGAAGGTGAGGTAAAACTCACTGGAGGACCGAACACACGTTCGTTGCAATGACCGGTGATGACCTGTGGATAGCGGTGAAATTCCAATCGAACCCGGAGATAGCTGGTTCTCCCCGAAATAGCTTTAGGGCTAGCGTTGATTTAGATTCGCGGGGGTAAAGCACTGAATGGGCTAGGGGGCGATAAGCTTACTGAACCCTATCAAACTAAGAATACCGCAGAATTGATGATCGGCAGTCAGACTGTGTGAGATAAGTCTCATAGTCAAAAGGGAAACAGCCCAGACCCACAGCTAAGGTCCCAAATAGATACTAAGTGGAAAACGATGTGAAACTGCGAAAACAACCAGGATGTTGGCTTAGAAGCAGCCACTCATTCAAAGAGTGCGTAATAGCTCACTGGTCGAGTGGTTTTGCGCGGAAAATATAACGGGGCTAAGTATCTAACCGAAGCTTGGGCTTGCCGCAAGGCAGGGGTAGGGGAGCGTCGAATACGGGGTGAAGTCGCAGCGGAAGCAGCGGTGGACTGTATTCGAGTGAGAATGCCGGAATGAGTAGCGAGAATTATGTGGGAATCATAATGGCCGAAAATCTAAGGTTTCTTGGGGAAGGTTCGTCCGCCCAAGGTAAGCCGGGAGCTAAGGCGAGGCCGAAAGGCGTAGCCGATGCACATACGGTTGAAATTCCGTAGCCGCCGAAACTTAAGCACGTTGACACTTTGGAATAGAGGAACCCGGGCGTTGGTTGACCCGGGCGTAAGGGACCGAACTTCAGTAGGGAAGTCCTCGATGTCCAGAGGCGAGAAAAGGCGTGAGGTATGCTAAGGCGCCCGTACCGCAAACCGACACAGGTAGATGAGGAGAGAATCCTAAGGCCAACGGGAGAAGGGTTGTTAAGGAACTCGGCAAAATGACCCCGTAACTTCGGGAGAAGGGGAGCCCCCTAAGGGGGGCCGCAGTGAATAGGCCCAAGCGACTGTTTACCAAAAACACAGGTCTATGCTAAATCGAAAGATGACGTATATGGGCTGACGCCTGCCCGGTGCTGGAAGGTTAAGAGGAGATGTTAGGGGCAACCCGAAGCATTGAATTGAAGCCCCAGTAAACGGCGGCCGTAACTATAACGGTCCTAAGGTAGCGAAATTCCTTGTCAGGTAAGTTCTGACCCGCACGAATGGCGTAACGATTTGGGCACTGTCTCAACAGCCCGCCCGGCGAAATTGTTGTACTGGTGAAGAAGCCAGTTACCCGCAACTAGACGGAAAGACCCCATGGAGCTTTACTGTAGCTTAATACTGGAAATCGGTAATCCATGTACAGGATAGGTGGGAGACTTGGAAGTCAGGGCGTCAGCTTTGATGGAGTCACCCTTGGGATACCACCCTTGGATTGCTGGTTTTCTAACCTGCGGCCGTGAATCCGGTCGGGGGACACTGTTAGGTGGGCAGTTTGACTGGGGCGGTCGCCTCCTAAAAGGTAACGGAGGCGCTCAAAGGTTGGCTCAGCACGGACGGAAATCGTGCAATGAGTGTAAACGTATAAGCCAGCCTAACTGCGAGACTGACAAGTCGAGCAGTAACGAAAGTTGGAGTTAGTGATCCGGCGGTACGCACGTGGAAGTGCCGTCGCTCAACGGATAAAAGCTACCCTGGGGATAACAGGCTGATCTCCCCCAAGCGTCCACAGCGACGGGGAGGTTTGGCACCTCGATGTCGGCTCGTCGCATCCTGGGGCTGTATTCGGTCCCAAGGGTTTGGCTGTTCGCCAATTAAAGCGGCACGCGAGCTGGGTTCAGAACGTCGTGAGACAGTTCGGTCCCTATCTGTTGCGGGCGTAAGAGATTTGAAGGGAGCTGTCCTTAGTACGAGAGGACCGGGATGGACGCACCGCTGGTGCACCAGTTGGCCTGCCAAGGCCATGGCTGGGTAGCTACGTGCGGACGAGATAAACGCTGAAGGCATCTAAGCGTGAAACTCCCCCTAAGATGAGATCTCTCACTCTTTAAGAGGTAAGGCTCGATGTAGACTACATCGTTGATAGGCCGGAGGTGGAAGTGCAGTAATGCATGCAGCTGACCGGTACTAATCAGCCGAGGGCTTGACCTTAACATGAAATGCAGGCGGCTTGCTTGTTGGACAGGAAATCTACATTGTTCGGTTTTGAGGGTGTGTTCTTGGCACTCCCCTTCTGAGGGAAGAGGCGGGGAAGAGAAGTTTGTGAAGGCTTCTTTTGATACCGTTCTTCTCGAAGAAAAGTATGCGCCTTTAGCTCAGTTGGTAGAGCAACTGACTCTTAATCAGTGGGTCCCCGGTTCGAGTCCGTGAAGGCGCACCATGGCCCGTTGGTCAAGTGGTTAAGACAGCGGCCTCTCACGCCGTTAACATCGGTTCGAATCCGGTACGGGTCACCATTTCCTTTCTTTTGGAAGAAGAAGGAAGCGGAGAGGACTTTGATAAAAGTTCTTGACAAGTGAGGAACAACTGAATATAATACTTACTGTTGTGAAGAACGGTAAGGAGAAGAAAGTTCATGGAAGTTTCTTTTGCTTACTTTTCTTTCCAAGGAAAAGTAAGTTGGTGTCGATTGCGGTGAGGGTCCACCCGTTCCCATTCCGAACACGGAAGTTAAGCTCATCTGCGCCGAAGATACTTGCTTGGTAACGAGCCGGGAAAATAGGTGGCGCCAACACAAA
>NZ_JBNPLQ010000058.1:0-5954 GCF_050313575.1 Candidatus Pseudoscillospira sp. SGI.172
CTTTGTCCAGAAGTCCCGGCGCAAGCGCCCATTGTTGGCGGCCCGGAGCTAACGCTCCTGGGCCTTATTTTTTTGCTCGTCCGCGTGGCCGAGCAGGTGATCGATATTTGCCTTGACTGCCACGGCCTGCCGCATATCCGCCTGGGCCTTGCGGTATTCCGCATAGAGGGCCTTTTTCTTTTCAGAGAGCTCCCGGTGCTGCTTTTTCAGCGTGTCCATTTTGGGGAGCTTTGCCCCGCCCAAAAGCTCACTCATAGCCGCCTTTGCCGCCCGGTAGTCTGCCAGCTCCGCCTCGTGCTGGGCCAGATATTTTCTGCTATACCGGGCCGCCTTGTAGCCGTCAAACACGGGCCGCGTCTTTGCGTACTGCACCACCGCGCCCATGAGCTCGGAGGTTTTGGCAAGGGCGGCCTCCGTGTCCCGCAGCTCCCCGGCCAGCTTGTGAGCCCGATCCACCGCTGCTTCGGTGCTGGATGCCAGCGCCGCATAGTTCATAAGATCGTGTTCCCGGAGATACAGAAGCGCGGCGGCCATCTGCTTTATGTTATAGACTTTGGCCCACCGCTCATAGGCCGGGCCCTTGCCCTGGGCCATGCGTTCTTGAATGTCGATGATCAGATTGACGTGCCGGGCCGGGGTCGGGCTGTCCTGGGGCAGCTCCGGGATGGGCCGTTCCCCGGCAATCGCCGCCCGGATGTCATCGGGATCGAAACCGGGGCCCAGGGTGGATGCCCGCAGGCGGGTGTACTTATCCTGCCCAGGGGCCAGGAATGAGATCGCGCCGCCCCGCCCATGCTTCACTTGAAAGCCGGACTCCTCCATGAGCCGCAGGAACGCCGGGAAGTCGGCGGGCTTTTGCTCCAGAGCCGCCACGATCCCCAGCCGCACCCGCTGTTGGGCCGAGGGGGGTTTTTCCCCGATCCATTGTCCATAGTGAAGAAAGCGGCCCTTGCTGTGCTGCTTCGGATTTTGAATAACAGACAGCTCGTGCTCAATGCACACCCGGTCAGAGAGCCGCCGCACCGCAAAGCTGGAGCCGATAAAGTTATGGAATTTCCGGGAACAGTCCTGGGCGGTGGAGTTGTAATAAATGTGATTGTGAATGTGGCCCTTGTCAATGTGGGTGCAGACGAAGAACTGATACTTGCCCTTTGTCCAGCGCATGGCTGTTTCATAGCCGATTTTATTTGCCTCCTCCGGCGTGACCTCGCCGGGCGGGAACGCCTGCCGGATCTGAAAGAACAGGGCCCCGCGCTCCACGGCCCGGCCCGTTTCCGCCTGGTACTGGCTTTTCAGCAGTAGGAACTCAGCGGGGGCGGATGCAGGATCACAGAGATAGGCAGACACAGCCCCCAGCTTTTTCGGATTGAGCCCATAGGCAAACCGCTCCTCCATCGTCTGGATGGCCGTTTTCCCAGCCGCTACCTTGTAGGGCCGGATGTAGGTTGTAGCGATAGCCGCACCTCCTTTCCCAGCAGAAAAAACGGGCGGCGGTCTGTTCCACCCGCCGCCCGGAACTTCTGGACAAAGCGTCCAGAAGTATCAGCTTGCCATAAAGTCCATCGCCGCATACTTTACACCATACAGGCGCTCCACCAGCCAGCCGCCCAGGGCCGGGAGCCCAAAGGGGGAAACCAGGAACGCCAGCACCAGCATGGCGATACACCCGGTATGCAGCCCTGCAAAAAAGGCGCAGGCCGCCAGCAGGACGAAAACCGTACACGCCAGCCAGCACACCGCCCCCGCTATGCAGGAGAGGAACGAGAGCACCGCCACAGTGAGCATCAGCGCCAGAACAAAGGGGGCTGCGATAATTTTTATGATTGTCCGCATCGTTCATACCTCCTACAAAAGTTCGTTATTTGCCTCTATATGTATATTATAACTCCGCAGGAGAGGGCCAACAAGGATGCCTCCAAGCCCTTATAAAGCAAAGAGAATATTTGACGTGAACCCAGAAAAATGGTAAAATTATCTTAATATAGTTTATAAGGGGTGATTGTTCATGGCAAAGAAAAAGATCTTTGTTTCTTTTGATTTTGAAAAAGATAGGCATTACAAATACGCTTTAAATATGTGGGATAAAAATCCTGAATTTGAGTTTACTTGTGACGATAGATCTCCAAGTGAAATTCAAACGGATAGTGTAGCTGTTGTTAAAAATGTTTTATCTAGAAAAATAAACGAAGCAACTTATGTAATAGTCATTGTCGGCGAAGATGCAAATAAGTTACATAAGGACTGGAGAGAAATTGGCTATCGTAATTGGCAGAATTATGAAATTGCAAAAGCCAAACAACTTGGGAAAAGGATTATTGCTGTTCAGATTAACTCGCACTACGAATATCCGGAAGAATTGAAAGGCGTAAACGCTGTACGGGTGTATAGTTTTACTCAAGATGCTATTATCAAGGCTATAAGAGGTTATTAAGTATTGGAGAAGATTGATTTACTCTACGATCATTATAAAGAAACAATGCAACTAAGCCTCAATATGCAGAAAAAGAGAGGTACGCTTTTTGTTGTATTTTGCATTTTTGAACTACTCAACTTTTCCATGCTACTGTTCCCCGAAAAAATAACAGCAAGTATATCACAATATATCCTTTCACAATATAATATCTCAGTTGATTTTAGCATAGCAATTTTACAATCTGCGATTTGGATTGCCCTATCATATATTATGATCCGCTATTACCAGACAAATATCTATATTGAACGTCAATATAAATATATTGCTGTGTTAGAAGATAAAATATCAACCATGTTGAAAGAACCCTGCTTTAAACGTGAAAGTGATAACTATTTAGAAAAGTATCCCATTGTTTTGGACCTAATTTCCATGTTTTATACATGGATTATCCCTCTTTTGATTATAATTATCAATATAGGAAAACTTTGGATGGAATTTAGGACAGCAAGCAATTTATGGAGCGTAATATTTGATACACTGTGTTGCGGTTTTACAGCAGTGCTAACAATTATGTACTTAGCGATGATGCACCCACGCCATAAAAACTAATAAACGGGTGTAAGAGGGGGGAGAAATCCCCCCTCTTACATATTGATAACGGCGGAGAGCTTTTCCAGTAGATCGGAAAGGGGCCGCCACAGCTTTTCATAGTCCCGTTGCAGAGCTTTGATCTCCTCCGGGTAAATGCCGCCGTAGGTATTCGCCTGGATTGCCACCTGGTTTAGATTGTTGGAGCACCGCCGCTGGAGCGACACCAGCTCCTGGACGGGTGACAGGTCAACGTGGAGCACATACCCATTGAGGGCCATTTTCCGCATATAGGCTCCCATGTTGCGGATGCCCGCCTCGGCCATGCGTTCCCGGATCAGCGCCTGCTCTTCCTCAGACACCATTACATGGAGATGGATGGGGCGGCGGCGTTTCTTTGTCACCGCTCCTCCCGTTCCAGGCTCCGGCAGACGCGGGGCGGCTCCTTTACCTTGTCCAGCGCCTTTTCCCGTTTCGGGGGCTGGGCAGGGATCGGCGTATTGAATACCCCGGAGAGCCGCAGGGCCTCCTGGTTGGCAAAATCCTGTTCACGCTTCTTTTCCATAACAGTTCTCCTATCTGTCACCCCGGTCAGGGGCTTTCTTTTTAGGGCCGTCCGGGGCCCGCTGCTCCTGGGCCTCCCGTTGGGCCGCTTTCAGTTGTTCGGCAATCGGGGGCTGGTGTTTGGCCTCCTTGTGAGCCCGCGCCACCTCCTGGCGTTCAATGCTGTGGACACGAACGGCCAGTTGCTCCGGGGTGATGTATTCTTTCACCACATAACTGCCGAAGTCAGGGTAAAACCATGTCAGCCGTTTCTGATCCGGGACACGGTGAGCATCCTCCCATTTCCCCACCACCTGGGCCTGGGCATCCATCTGCCTCCGAATGTCCAAATTTTCACGGGCGGGCCGAAGCTCATAGTCCTGCATTTCCCGATCTGTCAGGGGATGGGCATAGATGATGGCTCCCCACGCCTGGAACGACTCACCGGGCACTTGCTGTCGGGTAAAGTACAAATCCATGTGGACAGGGCGGTTAAAGTAGCTGTTCGGGTAAGTGCCGATGTCGATGGGCCGCTGGGTGGAGTAGTATTTGTAGGTTTCCTTATCCGGGGCCTGCTCTATCTCAAACACATGATAGCGCCGCTGATAGTCCTCTGCCCGATTGTGCAAATCCCGTTCCGCCATATCGGGCTCGTTGTGGTAGTGGCCCCAAAAGAAGTCGCGGTGTCCGTCCTGCTCATTGAATTGCCATGTCACATAGGGGTTAGGGGCCTTGGGGTTTTCGCCCAGCACAAAGCCGCATTTGTTATCAAACAGGATCGTGCAGCGGATCACATAGCCTTGATTTTCTTCCAGAATAACACCTCCTTGATGTTGACAGCATCCGTGCCAAACAGGGGCAGGCCGTAGAAACATACGGCCTGCCCCAAAAGCGGCCCCGAAAAGCCTTGTAATCAGCGGGTTTCGAGGGCCTAATTGTCAACGCCCCAGCCCCGTCTTTTCCGCATATATTCCCGCTGTTGGCGGCGGTGGGCTTTCTTTGCACAGGCCGTCGAGCAGTAAGCCTGCCGCCGATCCGGGGCAACAGGCCCGCCGCAGATAGGGCAAATCTTAAAATCCGGCCTGGGCCCCTCGGTCAAGAGGGCGGCCTCCAGCGCCGGATCAAGGGGCAGCACCGCCTCCCGAAAGTAGCGGCACAGCGCCCCCGTCCAGCATTTCCCCAGCATATAGCACTCACAGTCCAGGGGCAGGCAGCCGCACTCCCGGTCATAGTTGGCACACCATTTTGTTACCAGGGCGCGGATCGCCCGTTTTTCCTCGCGTGTCAGTTCACGGGCCAAGCCGTCACCTCCCGCCAGCCGGGGCCCGCATAAGCTCCCGGTAGCAGGACACGCAGCCGATCCCGCGCCAGTAGGGACACCCGGAGCACCGGGAGCCCCTGGGCGGCTTTGCCGGGGCTGGAGCCTGGGGGCGGGGCTTCTGCTGCATCATCTTTTCATAGGGGCTGTTGGTAAACCTCACTTGTCCGCCTCCTCTCCGTCATCGTCCCCCTCGTCCCAGGGCGGGCCGTCATCGTCCTCGTCCCCGTAGCCGTCCGGCTCGTCATAGTCCATGAGCTCGTCGCCGTAGTCCTCCTGGGGCGCGGCGGCTTTCTGCTGTTTGGGGCGCAGCACCTTGAAATAGAACGCCGCTCCGCCGCCCGCCAGGGCCACGGCCAACACCACCAGGAGCATCCCCGTGTTGCCGCCCGTTTCCGGCTCGGCCTCCTCCGGGGCGGGCTCCTCGGTTTCCGTGGGCTCCGGCTCCGGCTCAACGCCCACGCACTTGCTCATATTGACGGAGCAGACGGCGCAATCCGTATTGACGGCCCCCGCCTCGCATTTTTCAGAGCAGGAGCACACCGCCTGTTCCACGCCAGCGGCCTCCGCCGCAGCCAGCAGATCAGCCTCATCCACAACGCTGAAAAAGTAGGTTTCGTACTGTTCGCCCTCTTCGTCCACGGGCTTGTCATAGTCAATGACGATATAGAACGTGTTGCCGCCGCTGGTCTGGACAGTAATAAACTGCTTGTTTGTGTGCTCGTCATAGAGCAGATCGCGGGTCACAAGGTTGCCCTCTTCGGAAAAGCCCTCGCCGGGCTCAATGGTGGGCTCCGGGGCAGGAGTTTCCTCCGTCATGGTGGGATCGCCGTAGTCCGCGCCCTCGCCGCCGTCCGCGTAGGCATACGCCGGGACACTAAAGCCGCATAAAAGAACGACGGCGCAGAGCGCCGCCGCCATCACCCGAAAGCGTTTCATCTTCAATTCTCCTCCTTTCCCGTCGTCGGCCCAAACTCCGCTTGAGCTCCTTCGGCGGCATCGCCGCCGAAATCCGCCCGCTCCGTTGCGCCGCCTCTCCCCACAAAGTCATCCGACTTTGCGGGGGCCCCGTGTGCGGACTTCTGGACACTT
>NZ_JBNPLQ010000059.1:0-4045 GCF_050313575.1 Candidatus Pseudoscillospira sp. SGI.172
TTTTGTCCCGAAGTGCCGGGTTTGGGGAGGCCCCCCAACAAGCGTTTTTGCTGCCTTCTCGGGCTGCAAAAATAGCAAGTGTGGCCACACTTGCCCTGCTTGCCGGTCTAAAATACCAATTAATTTTTGAAACTACACAACGATTTTATGTGATATTAGTGATGCGAGGCTATATAAAACAAATTCCATCCTTGTTATAACAATTATTTTTATAAAGAGTTTTCCTAAGCAACCGTTGTAGATGGAGGGATACCGAATGGAAGTAGAAAAAGAACTGTGCGAATCATGGCGAGTATGGATCGACGAGAAAAATCACATTGTATCATTTCATACTACGGAAAACGGACTACCGTTAGAAATTACGAGCCGTGAACAATATCTCAAATTCATCGATGAATATTCCCAAAACTGCTACCGATTTCAGTAGCCGTCAAAAGCAAAAATTTTTGAAACCTAGCATCAAAATGGTGTGATATTATAAGCGAAAGCAGCTTTCAAAGACAGTTAGGAGCCTTTCTTATGAGAGAAGATGCCATATTGCATAAAATGCAAACCGGTGATCCGTCTGGGCTAGAATCACTTATGGATATTTACATACCTTATGTTTCTACTGTGGTATGGAATATTCTTCGCGGTGCTATGTCCCAGGAGGACGGAGAGGAGGTCGTATCAGATGTATTTCTGGCTGCATGGCAGCAATCATCCGAATTGAAACCGGGTTTTGTAAAAGGGTGGCTTGCTGCCGTTGCGAGAAATAAAGCAAAAAACAAGTTACGGAAGATGGGAAAGACTCTTCCGCTAGAAGATGATTTTCTTGATATTCCCGGCCCCAATGATCCGCTAAATGATGTTGAGCAGGCCGAGGAGCAACAGCTCGTTCGTAAAGCAATCCAATCGTTGCCAGAACAAGATCAAGAGATTTTTTTGCGATATTATTACTACGCTCAAACGATTCAAGAGATCTCCCTTAGCATGGCAATCAATGAATCAACCATCAAAACCAGGCTAAGAAGAGGTCGCGCAAAACTAAAAGAAATACTGACGAGGAAGGGATTTGTTAATGAAGCGTAATATTTCCGATTTGCTGGATTCATACCCGGTGGAGGGTTTGGATTTGGGCATTACTACTCCTTACTCCTCGTCACGGATTAAGGAGTTAACTATGAATAAAGTATCAATGAATAAACCGCGGAAACACATCCGTCCACTTCGTTTTTTGGCGGTTGCAGCAATCATTTCTACACTTACTGTTTCTGCGTTGGCAGTTGGCCATGTACTCGGTGCGGGAGCACTGCTTCAAAATTTCTTTGCTGAAAAGAATGGCTCTCTTTCGGATGGCCAGATTCAGGTCATTGACCAGATGGGAAAGACTTTTGAGAATGGTGTAACCAGCAACGGCACAACCATTACACCTATTGCAGCTCTGGCCGACGAAAACGTTTACTATCTCCGCCTCCAGATCAAGGCACCGGAAGATGTGATTCTGCCCGATTATGATAGCAAGACAGATGGATGCTACCAGCTTTTTGGGCCTGGTGAAGCATTGGAGCTTACCTTTGAGGATGGTGCCTATTCCGATAGTGGTTACATCCTCAAATGTGATTGGCTCCCTGATGAAAATCCCCAGGATAATTTAAAAGAAGTTGTTATCTGGATTGGAGCTCAAACCGGAACCGATGTCCGTTTCAATGACGAGGTGTCCAAGCAGCTTACCCTTCATGGGCTATGGCTTCAGACTCCCGAAAAGGAATATACTCAAATTCTGAGTGGAGAGTTTTCCTTCGACATTACCCTTTATAATGATACCGAGATACTCTCGCTGGATACGGCTGGCCTGACCTGGTCGGATGAAGAATATGGATATACCAGTACGCTGGAGAACCTGACTCTTTCGCCTTTGAGCCTTACTTTCAGTTACTCCGCTACAGAACCTAACAACAACCGCATTGTTCCGTATGTCGGTCCCTTGGAAGTTGTCTTAAAGGACGGCTCCACAGTAGCTATTAGTGAAACTGCGGGTATGGAAGGCATGGAGTATTATGTGTTCGCCGCTCCGTTGGATCTGTCTCAGGTAGACTATGTGAAATACGGAAATCATCAAATCTCGCTCGAAGCCAACTGACCTTTTGGGGGTATGTATATTTCGTCTGATAGATCCCGCCGATTAACGCAGAGACACGACGGAATAGAACCAGTAAAAAACGATCAACAAGGCTCACTGTGGGTTTGCTGCCCAATTTGTGGTGGAAAGACACGAACAAAAATATATGCAGATACTGTCCTTGTGAAATTCCCCCTTTACTGCCCTAAATGTAAAAAGGAAATTAGGGTAGATGTCGTACAACTGAAAATGGTAGTAAGCAAAGAGCCTGACACTTAGGTATGAAGAGCCTGCTTCCCTAATATAAGGGACGCAGGCTCTCTTTTTTATGATTAGCCAACCGTAGCAGCTGTTTTTGATCTCAATACAGACAGAATAGACTCTATCGTAGGTGCTAAAGCCTCTGCTTCTTCTTCGCTACATTCTTCTATCAAGAAGCGCAACCGGCGAATTGCTGGACTTTCACGACGCATTTCTGGATAGAAAATCTCTCTGGAGTCCATTTTCAACACACGTACAAGAGGGAAGAGCACTTCCATTTTAGGATTGCCTTTATAGTTCTCTATGTTCAGTACTGTACGCACATCAATATCTGCCGCTTCTGCAACTTGATTCTGGGTGAAACCAAGTTCAGCTCGCGCACGCTTTACTGCGTCGCCTAAAGGCCTGGAATAAGATTGCATTGTAATTCACCTCAAAAACATTTTACAATACACTCTTTTCTGACTAAATTCATCACAGTGCGCCTATTTTAGGTATTGTAATTCATTTATCTGGTGAAGGGAGGTTTCGATGAATCCCAGGCCACTTTGCTTTTCTAAGTTGTCGAATATGAATTTCAATGTTGCGTAGAAGCTCGGCACGGAAAACAAAGTGTACTGCGATTCATATCGAGAAAAAAGAAACGAGTTGAGTTTCGATGCCGATCTCCACCTTGTCCCGTTCAGAACGCCATTCACCCCCAACCATCTGAACGGAGGAATTACAAATGACGACAATCAATCTGAAAGACTTTTACCCGTGGTACCCCCACGACGAATACATAGAGGTTTCCGAGGAAGTGGCTGACGAGCTCCGGGCAAGCAGACTGTATGAAGCCGCCTATCAGCGGCGTGTTATCCGCAACAAGGCACAGTATTCCCTCGATTGCGAGGACGGGATTGAATACTCTGCCTGCGTTTCCGAACCCACCCCTCAGGAGCTGCTGGAGCGCATGGAGCTGTTCTGCCATCTGTGCGCTGCGCTCAATTCCTTGCCCGAAACGCAGGGCCGCCGGGTGGACGCCTGTGTGATCCTCGGCAAGAGCTATCGGGAGGTGGCTATGGTCGAAGGCGTGAGCAAAACTTCTGTGCAGGAGTCGGTTCAAAGCGGTTTGGCTGCTATGAGAAAATATTTGAAAAAAGTTTTGTAAGCCACCCTGCCAAAGCGCAGTTTTTTGTCCTTGGTATATGAGAGGAGTTACATCCGATCAACAACTGAATAGCGGCGGCCCCGAGCCATAGAGCGGGGAGCCGGGCGGCGGGTGCGCTGTGACTTCTCCGGCAGGAGAACGAGCGAACAACACCAGCGCCGCAAGTGGGACAAGCCACCCCACGGCCACGATCCGCAACCGGACAAGTTGGCCGCTTGCCCCTCCGGGCCGCTGCCCCCTCGGGAGCGTTATGCTGAGTATTACTGTCTTATGACGGGCCAAGGAAATGAGCGTGGCGCTCCCGAAACTTTAATCAAGGAGAAAACCGACATGAAGTATGATCCTGAACTGGCGGCCCTGCTTGCCCAGCCGTGGAGCAACAATGCCTGCTGTGGCTATGTCATCTACGCTATGGAAAACTGCGGTTTTTCTCCCACGGACATCCGGCGTGTGGTGGCAGAGCTCCATGAGGTCTTTGACTTCTGCGGGCTGGAGGAGGCCAAGCAGTACTTTGAGAACAGCCCCTACTGACC
>NZ_JBNPLQ010000060.1:0-2738 GCF_050313575.1 Candidatus Pseudoscillospira sp. SGI.172
TTCTGGGGCGGGTGCGCTTTGTTCCTTGACAATCTGCGTAGAAATACGCAATAAAACAAGGCAGATTTCTCAAGAAATCTGAACTCTATGCTTGATTTGGCAGGGGAAGTACCTGCCTGACCCGGTGTGACGGGTAACAAAAACTCTGAAACTCCGACGTGCACATCATAGTGTCATGTGGTGTGTGCGAAGCTCGGTAAAGAGCGGTAGTGCGGTCTGAGATGGCCGCGCCCGCAGGAGGCTACAAATCGGTCATGTCCAGTATGTCTTGTTGCAGCCGACAAAAGTCCTGAGAGTAAGGCTCGTAAAGAAGAGGATGATAATACAGCCATCAGCCCCGAAGCGGGGTACTGCCGCTGTTCGACGCTTCCACCCGCGAAGAACAGCAGAAAACCACTAAGGTCGAATGTCTTTGGCAGAAGATCACACCAGCCAAAGATGGCAGTCGGGCCAGAGGGACGGGCTAAAACCGATATACAAAGCTAAAGCATAGGGAACAAAGGAACCGTGGACGGGTACATGGAAATGTAAAAGGGATGACACTCCCACCCGCGCAGGTAGGAAATGACCTGCTCATCCACGGGGCAGGAGCCCGTAGTAGTGATGAAGCCCCTGTAATGGGGGTGGAGCGAAGGGGCATAGTCAATGCAGATTGTATGTGAACAGGAAGTCGAGGAAGCCGTAGGCATACCTGACTAAAACCAGAAACACCAAGTCCGAAGGGAGGCGGTGCGTATGGCACAACAATTCGACAGTCCAAAAACCGAAACACAACTGCGCGAACTCCAAGACAAGCTGTTTCAGCACAGCAAAGAGGTCTATGACGCAGGCGGACGGCCAGCGTTCAAGGGACTTCTGGAAATTATGTCAGCAGAAGCAACCATTATCACAGCAATTCACAACATCAAAAGCAATCACGGCAGCGAGACCCCCGGCGTTGATTTCAAAACCATGCGAAAAGACTATCTGGAAAGACCCTATCAGTGGGTGATAAAGGATATTCAAAACGCATTCAAGTATTTTGAACCCCAGAAGATACGCCGGAAATACATCGACAAACCAGGAAAAGCCGAGAAACGCCCGCTGGGTATACCTACTATTCGAGACCGCATCGTACAGGAATGTATGAAAATCGTGCTGGAGCCGATTTTGGAAGCACGATTCTTTGAGCATTCTTACGGGTTTCGGCCCATGCGGGATACCGTGATGGCGCTGGCGCGCATCAATCAGGTAGCGCACACATCGGCTAAATACTGGATTGTTGAGGGAGACATAAGCAAATGCTTTGATAATATTGACCATGGAATCCTTCTAAACCGCCTGTACCACATCGGTATCAAAGACAGGCGTGTGTTGCAAATCATCAAGGCTATGCTGAGAGCCGGGATTATGGATGAATGCACCGTAAACGAGTATGGAACCCCACAGGGCGGGATTATCAGCCCGCTACTGGCCAATGTCTATCTGGACATAATGGATGAGTGGGTTACAAAGCAGTGGGAACACAAGAAAACTCGACGAGCTTACCGGACTGCGGGAACCAAGCGAAAATCGCTTTATCAAACTTCGCTGACTCCTGGATGGCTCATACGGTACGCAGACGATTTTGTCATCATCACAGACACCCGCGCCCATGCTGAACAATGGAAATCCAGATTGCAAACATTTCTGCAAGACAAACTCAAGCTGACATTATCCACAGAAAAAACGCTGATAACAGATGTACGGAGAAAACACATCCGCTTTCTCGGTTACGAACTCAAAATGATACCGGGAAACAGCAGAACAGGCTATATTACAAAGACGATACCAGACAGAGAACGGTTGCAGCGGAAAGTTGACAGTATCGCAGAGAGTATCAAGAAAATTCCCAGAAATTTTAGCAAGGAACAACTTATTGGGGAAATCAATCGCATCAACAGCCAAGTTCGAGGGATCATCCAGTACTACCAGTGCTGTACATGGGTCAGCGTTGCCCTGCGGCGGCACTCCCACCGATTGCAGATGATTGCCAAAGATCGTCTGAAGCAATACAGCGGCAGATGGATACCAGCAAACCAAACGCAAAATCTACCCCATGTTCATCAAAAGCATCAGCAGAAAATACCCTCGATAAAATATCGCGATATCTATGTTGGCTTTACTGCTCTCTCCTTCTGCCAGTGGGAAATGACGCCTGTGAAAGCGCAGGCAGAAACGCCATATTCGGAAGATGGCAGACAGCACTATTTCAAACGCACAAAAAAGAAACGCATGAACGCGCGGCTGGATGAGATGTACTCAGAGAGTACATCCCGCGCTGTCTGTTACAGCAAATGGGGACGACTCAACAATTTCGAGTTTATTATGAATAGAGCCTATGCGCTTAACCGTGACAGGCTGAAATGCCGGGTCTGCGGTGGTTGGTTAATATCAACTGAGCCTTGTGCTCACAGAGTCAACCCTTATCTCCCATTGAATCAAGTGAACCGTGTCAACAATCTGGTCTCTATGCACAGAAAATGCCTTGAAGCTGTGAACAACCCTAATCAGGATATCAGCGAGTTCGACAACGAAGCGCAAAAGAAAATCAAAGGTTTTAGGAATAAACTGGTTACTTCACATACACGCAACAAATAATCTGCATTGATGGTGCGCCGTGTGCGGTGAAAGTCGCAAGCACGGTGTGAAGCGGGGGAAAATCCACCCTGACTGTCCCGGCTACACCGGGATAAAAGCGGTGGATTACCTATCGCTAT
>NZ_JBNPLQ010000061.1:0-2683 GCF_050313575.1 Candidatus Pseudoscillospira sp. SGI.172
TTTCGGACAGGGCCTTTCCGGTCACGCATTCGACTTTGCAATCTGGGTACCTCACTGAAAGGCATATTTTTACTTGACATTTCGGCAAAATACCAGTACAATAACATCTGCACATTTGAAGAGCGGGGTGTGGCGAAGTTTGGTATCGCGCTTGGTTCGGGACCAAGAGGCCTCGGGTTCAAATCCCGACACTCCGACCATGCGGAGTGTCCTTATAGGATCTGAGTATCCTACAAAGGACACTCCGCATTTTTTATTGTCAAAATTGGGGCAGCACCGTTTTCGTCGAACAGCAGCCGATCCCGGATGCACAGGAGCTTTACCTTGTGCCGGGTGAGCAGGTCAATGTAGTTTTGGGTCATCCCCCACTCCCGGCCTATCCGGGTCAGGTTATGGACTAACACCACATCCACCCTGCCAGCGACCACGGCCTCGGTCACTTTCTGGAGCGCCGGGCGGTCTAATGTGAGCCCGCTACCGCATTCGTCCGCAGCGCCGATGATGGTATATCCCGCCTGCTTTGCGTAGAGCTGGAGCAGAAACCTCTGGTGTTCCAATGCAAAAGAATCTTCATGGGCGACACGGCAATAGAGAAAAGCTCTCATATCCCACACCACCTTTACACCGCCGGGGCGTAGCTTAATGCTACGCCTTTTCTCGTTTCCAGCAGAATATCCCGCTCGGGGATTTTCCGGCGATCCGGCACCTCAAATGCTCCAATGCAGTTGTAGTGGATTGTCACCCGCTGATTGGTAACACCGTCCTCCTTGACCGCAGGATAGACCTCGATATATTCAATGAGTTCGGCAACCATGCGTTTGGTGATGGCGGTGGCATCGGTGTAGCGGCGTACCGTTTCCAAGAAGGTGTCCACATCCATCCGCTTATCTTCCAGCTTTTTCAGCTCCAACCGCAGCGCCTTGATTTTCTTGGCGTTTTCGCCCTGCTCCTGCTCATACCGCTTGGACATTTTGGCAAACCGGGCATCGTCGATCTTGCCGGACACATTGTCCTCATAGAGCCTCTCAAAGAGCATATCCAGCTCCCCGTCCCGGGCCAGCAGCCCGTCCAGCTCCCGCTTCTTGCGTATCCGGTCATTTTCCGCTACCTTGGCGGAGCGGCCCACCATCGCCTTGATAAAGTCGTTTTCGTATTCGTTAGCGAAGCAGGCCAGCCGGTGTATCTCGTAGAGCACGACCTGCTCCAAGAAGTCCAGCCGGATATAGTGGGTAGACGAGCATTTGCGGAGCCCGGAATTGTGGTTCTGGCAGCTAAAGAATTTAATATCGTGGTTGCCTTGGTTAAAATGGAAATTCAAATTGCCGCCGCACTCCGGGCATTTCAGATAGCCGGAAAAGACGCTGGGCTCTTGGGTAACGGTGGGGCGCTTGCGCCGTGTCCCGGCTTTTAACGCCTGTACCTTCTCCCAAGTTGGCCGGTCAATGATAGGCTCATGGACATTGAGGAAGATTGCCCGGTTCTCCTCCGGGTTCTCAATTCGACGCTTCATCTTATAGGACTTGGAATAGCTTTTGAAGTTGATGACATCCCCGCAGTATTCCTGCGTGGTCAAAATCTTCTTGATTGTGGTGTGCCCCCATTTTGTGGGTTCCACGGTGCTTTTGGAACCGCCCCTGCTTGTACCCCTGCTGCGCCAGTAGTAGGTCGGGTTGACGATCCCATCCGCACCGAGGGCAGCGGCGGTTTCAGCCAGCCCGTACCCGTCCAGCGCCATGCGGTAGATACGGCGTACCACCTCGGCGGCCTCCGGGTCAATCACCCAAAACCGGGGATCGTCCGGGTTCTTGATGTAACCATAGGGCGGCGGCGAAAGCGGAATCCCGGCGTTACCTTTCATTTTGTTTACGATGCGGCGCTTCTTGGAAATGTCCTTGGCGTAGTATTCGTTCATAATGTTCTTGAACGGGGTGAAATCGTCCTCGCCCTCGTCGCTGTCCACGCCATCGGACACAGCCACCAGCCGCACATCATGGAGCGGGAAAAATTCTTCGGTGAGCTTGCCCACCTCAATGTAGTTCCGGCCCAGCCGGGAGAGGTCTTTCACGAACACCGCCGAGATGTACCCGGCCTCGATTGCGGCGATCATCTTCTGAAAGCCGGGGCGGTTCATGGTAGTGCCGGTGATCCCGTCATCCACGAAAAAGATGGTATCTGTGTAGCCCTTGTCCTTGGCGGCCTTTTGAAGTATTTTCTTTTGGTTCTGGATGCTGTTGGACTCGCTATCCATGTTATCGTCACGGCTCAGGCGGCAGTAGAGAGCGGCTGTGCCGGTAGAGATTTTCTTGCTTGACTGTTTCAAAATATCCTCCTTCCTGCAATCAAGCAAGAGGTTCTTATCTATGTATATTATACCTCTGCCGACTGCCCGTGTTAAGGATGTCGATGGAACAGTTAGGCTGGCTCCAGATCGGCCAGCATCAGCTTCAACAGGATGTCACGCATGGACTCGCCTTTGTCCTTGTAGACGGGCGTGACAATGAATTGGATTTTGCCGACTTGATAGGTGTATTCCTCCTTGACGGGTACGGGATCTTCCATGTGGGCCTCCTTCCAGAGCGATACGAAACAATGACCGACAGTCCCCCTTGTCCCGTGGGGAAACGCAGAAAGGCGGCACCTTCGGCGGTGCCGCCCTCTTGCCTTGCTCCACTTTGGGACAACT
>NZ_JBNPLQ010000062.1:0-2670 GCF_050313575.1 Candidatus Pseudoscillospira sp. SGI.172
AAGGGGCCAGGCTGTTGAAACGCTGCATCCCATTGCTGTGTTTTTAAAAATGTGAATTCTTTTGCAGTTTGGTTTGATCCAGCGTCTCCGCCATAAATTTTTCGATATTCCCAGTCGCTTTTTATGGAATATGGGGACAGGAACTGTCCCAGGAAGAGGCCATATCTGTATCTGAATTACAGCCGTCAGTACGTATAGGAGGGCTCACAGTCGGCTTAACGGTGAGCCCTCCTGTTATTTTTTGAGAGGCAGAACCATTACACGGGATTTTGTGCCATCGGAAATGTGCGTATCGCCGGTCTGACAGCAGCCGCCCACAGCAGATGCTCCTTCCATCATCCAGCGCCGGGCATAGTCCCCAAAGCGAAGAGCTGCCCGAGAGCCGTACCAGGTCTTGGTGGCGGGATCATACACTTCGCCGCTGTTGGGATAAACGCCGATGGGCAAATTACATGCCTGCCTGAGTTGGCCAATCAAACTGGAAATAAACTGAGGCGGCGTGCAGTTGACGCCGATCATCTTCAGGTGGGGATGTCCCTTAGACAAGGCGGCGGCACAGTCTGCTATCCGGTCACCCTCGTGGATATGGGCGCCGTCTTTGCAGGAAAAGCTGACCCAGTACTCTGCATTCAAGGACTCGGCAATCTGAGTTTCAATCAACACCTCGGACAGGGATGGCTGAGTCTCAATCATCAGCAGGTCACAGCCGGCGTTCCACAGCAGCTCCATGCGGCGCTGATGAAATTGCCGTACACCTCATCGGACACACCGTAGTTGCCGCGATACTCGGAACCGTCTGCCAGATAGGCCCCGTAAGGACCAACAGCGCCTAGGCAGAGAGGATAGACACGCCCGGAAGCTTTGCCCTCGGCCTGCCACCACTCGTCTCGCGCTTCTTTAAAAAATTCAACGGAGCGGATGATCAGATTTTCGGCCTCTTTCTCAGTATAGCCGGCTTTTGTCAATCCCGGGATGGTATCGCAACACGATAGATGCCACCAATTATATGTGTGTGTTCCGATGCGTTGCGAAAAACGAAAGCCAACATTTCACAAATGCATTCAGTCAAACAGTTTACGAATTTTTGCCTTGGCCTGCGGCTAACACCCACCCTCCTTTTCCGTCTGGCTCAGCCAAAATATCTGATGGAAGTGTGACCATGGGGCGTGATGCAGATGGAATATCCGCTTTGCTATAGGCAACATCGATGCTGTATTTCTTGTTGATTTTTCTGAGTCTGCTATTGTGAATCTGTTCAGCTTGCCCGTTGAGAATGATGTGCCCCTCCCTTTGGAGTTGTTGTTTGATTGCTTGAGCTTCTTGTTCGGAATAGTGTCCGTGCTTCATTAGGCCTTGTTTGAAACATAAAAGTTGCACAACAAACCAAGTTATGCGAAGCTAAGGGCATGAAACGATATGAATTAACAAAAGAACAATGGGGACGAATCAAGCTGCTGCCACCGGAAGAAACGGGGAAGCGGGGCCGCCCCCGGAGGATAACCGGACCATGCTAAACGGGATGCTTTGGATCGTCCGGAGCGGCGCTCAATGGCGTGAGCTGCCGGAGACCTATGGTCCCTGGCAGTCCGTGTACGCCCGATTCGCCAAATGGCGGGACGACGGCACCTTGGAAGCGGTATTTTACGCGCTGTCCGACGATGCGGACATGGAGACTCTGAGTGTAGACTCCACTTGCGTAAGGGTACACGAAAGTGCAAATGGCGGGGAAAAAACGGCGGATAAGGCGGTTGGCCGTACCAGAGGCGGGTGGAACACAAAGCTCCACGCTGTCGTAGACGGTCTGGGAAACCCGGTGGAGTTCCTTCTCTCCGCTGGAAATGACCACGATTCGGTTCACGCTGTTGAACTGCTGAAAAAGGTCAGAATCGGCGGGAGTACAGTGCTGGCAGACCGGGCCTATGGCGCCCGGACGATTCGGGAATATATCTCAGCGCACGGGGCCAGCTATGTGATCCCGCCGCAAAGCAACGTTTCCGATCCCTGGCCGGTTGACTGGCATCTGTATAAGAAGCGCCATCTGGTGGAGTGCTTTTTCCAGAAAATCAAGTGGTTTCGCAGAATTGCCACCAGATATGACAAGTCGGATGCTTCCTTTCTCGCCTTCGTTTATCTTGCCGCCATCGCTATTTTGTTGCTTTAGCACATCCTCTATCTTTTTTCAAACAAGGCCTAGAATCTCGCAGGTTTTTGTTAGGAAATAACGAAATAGGTTACAAAACATGAAGAAAGGCTACCGAATAGGGGCGAACCCCCAAACGGTAGCCTTTTTTCATTTTTCCGCTTTGAGCGGACAAGCCAATACGAACACGCCGCCAACCATGCAGATAGTCGCTTCCTGGCTCGTATGGCTCTCTTTTGGTGGACCTAATCGGGATCGAACCGACGACCTTACGGATGCGAACGCATTCGGGAGCGCAATTTGTAGCGCTTTCCGGCTGCTTTTAGCCCTTTCGTCTGGAAAGCGAATGGTCTTGTGTCCTCTTGTGCCAGTTGTTCCCACCTGTCCCGGAAACCTCTGTGGTATCCGTTGTGGTCATAGGTCAAGCCTCGCCGGAGTATCCGGCAGGGCTTGGCTGGCATCCGTGGCTTGATCGCAGCTCTGATTGCAGAGTTCGTCAACAACTTTCCGCGCCAGGGGATAGCAGGGCA
>NZ_JBNPLQ010000063.1:0-2600 GCF_050313575.1 Candidatus Pseudoscillospira sp. SGI.172
AAGTGTCCAGAAGTTCAGCGGGTTTGGGGAGCTCCCCAACAAGCATTTTCACGGGCCTGCGGCCTGTGAAAATTTCGGAGTGTGGCCACACCTGAATTGCTTGCCAAAACGCGCTCCCTCGAAAACAGGTGCATTTCCAGGGGGTAATAACAAAAGCGTATTTTTTGATTGACATTTTGGTTTATTTCCTATAAACTAAAGATAGGTTTATTGGTGATAAACCAAAGTGGAAGGGATGGACAGACATGATTGCTTACCGATTGGGTGAGATCGAGACACAATTTGCCAATCTCATTTGGGACAATGAACCACTTTCTTCTGGTGAATTAGTCAAACTTTGTGAACGTGTTTTGAATTGGAAAAAATCTACCACCTATACAGTTTTACGCAAATTATGTGAGAAAGGTATTTTCCAAAACAAAAATGGATTTATTACATCTCTTGTTTCAAAACAACAATTTACCGCAATACAAAGTGAAAAATTTGTGGATGAAACATTTTCTGGCTCACTTCCACAATTTTTAACAGCGTTTGCTACACGAAGAAAACTATCACAGAAGGATATTGAGGAGATATTGGCGATCATCGAACGATATAAGGATTGATACTATGTTTTTTAATCAATGGATATTACGCTTACTTGATATGAGTTTTACAGCGTCCATTGTAATCTTAATAATCTTCCCAATCAGACTACTACTCAAGCGCACACCCAAGGTCTTTTCGTTTTTGCTATGGGTAGTGGTGTTCTTTAGACTTCTTTGCCCGGTGTCTATAACCTCTAATATTTCGATATTTGGTTTTCTTGAAGTTCCTGTTGTAATTGAAACAAATACCCAAGACAATCCACATAGTACCATATTTCCAGCGCAAGCGGAGATAAGTACCCGCCCAGCAATGGATACAACTGCAAACGAACAAGTGCAGCACGAATTACCCACTTTTGATGATAAGGAGGATTTATCTTTATCAATCGCCTCTATGGTTTGGTGCTTCGGTGCAGGGATGCTTTTATTTCGCAATCTTTTGCAGTTTATTCGTCTTTACAGAAAACTAACTGGAGCAACATTGCTTCGCAAAAATATTTATTTAGTTGATCATCTTCAAACTTCTGTCATTATAGGGATTATAAAACCAAGGATATATCTTCCCTCGAATTTATCAGAACGTGAACAAGCATATATCATAGCGCATGAAGAATACCACATTCATCGAGGAGATCAAATATACAAACTTGTTTCTTTTATTGCTTTGTGCATCCACTGGTTTAACCCGTTGGTCTGGCTGGCAGTTACCCTCTTTGAACGAGATATGGAAATGTCTTGTGATGAAGGTGTATTAGCGAAATTAGATTTGAGTATACGCGCAGATTATGCACGCTCTCTCCTGTATTTTACGGCTGGCCGGCATGACATTTCTGGCATCTCATTGGCATTTTCAAAAGGCAACATTAAAGAAAGGGTTGAAAATGTTATGACATTTAGAAAAAGTACACCAGCAGTAATGATGGTTCTTACCCTCATTGTCTGTACACTTTCTGGCTGTTTATCTACTGATCCGAATGTTCCTTCTAACACTGCGTCACAGAATGATATGAGTACAGTTGTCGATGAAGCACCACTTTCAGAAGTGGCGGAGGCTTCATATCAAGGAGATGTAACAGTGGCTTTGATGCCGATAGATTGGACATTTAATGAGGCTGATGTACCTGTTTTATCAGACTCGCTTGATAATTCCGATTATTTGGCCATATATGTTGACCAGGAATTGTCTATGAGGATAAGAACTGACTCCACAGTGGAAATGAGTTATGATGACGGGGCTTCATGGGAAAGTGCCCCCTATGATTTGGTCGATGCAGAGGATTATTCAACTTGGCTTTTACAAAACGATCCAATACCCGGCTATTCGATGAAGGATCTGCAAGCACGGCTGAAAAACGGCGCTGAAGTGAGGCATATTGTTTTCTCCGATGGAAAAGAATTGTATATTGTGATCGATAAAAATGGTGTACAACTCGAACTCGTACAAGAAGAAAAAATAGAGTCAATTCTTATTGATGGGCAAAGGATTATGCTGACTTCAACTACTTGTAATCCATATCGTCTTTCTACCGATCTTTGCAAATCTTTTGAGAGCTTGTTAAAAACTTGCAATATCATATCTAGCGACGAGGACAACACTGAATGGGTTGGAATAATAGAGCATTTACAAAAAAATGGAGCAGAGTTTTACTAATATCTCCAAATGCAAGATAACAAGATAATCGCATATTAAAGTTCTACTTTTCTCGCTGCGCGGCATATAAAAAAACCGTTGTTTGGCGGGTCAAGTTCGTATGCGTTAATTGCCTTTTTTACTAAGTTGAGCGGCGGTTTTGAGACAATTCAAAACCGCCGCCTTGTTTTGTGGCACGGCGGTGGTAAGGAGGTCCACCGTGTCAGTAACTCTTATTCGCACACCTAACCAATCAAAAAAAGTTTCCTCCTTCAATTTGGTCATTTTGTTGACGATTGCGAAAATTGTCAGCTTTTGAGTGAATATGTAATTTCCTGCGCCTGTGTGCCTTTGCGGCACATAGGCGTATTTTCTTTTGGCTG
>NZ_JBNPLQ010000064.1:0-2389 GCF_050313575.1 Candidatus Pseudoscillospira sp. SGI.172
GGATGTCGGGTAAGAGACTGGCATTACTGCCAGCCCCTCCCCTAAGAACCGTACGTGACAGTTTCCCGTCATACGGCTCAAGCCTATCGTAAGGCCTCGTGTAAAACGAAACCCGGCTCAAATCAAGTAACCTGGTTCATGCAGATTTCGGTGACACCAGGGATGTACCATAATAGCGGGCCATTTCCTGTTGTTTTCGGTGTTAAAATGCGTCTTGAATCCTGTTTCGGATGTAATTCTTTCTCCGCATACAGGGCAGCACCGTTTCTGGTTGTTCCAGATTTTAACGAGTTTTTCCCGTCCTTTGGTACTGTTCAGCATTCTTTCTCCGTCACGTTCCTCATAATATCCCGTCCATTTTTCATCGAATGGGTTAGCTTCGGCGGCAATTTTCCTGAATCGGATGATTTTAGTATTTGCCGCGTATTCCAGCTTGAGGTATTTTTCATCGAAATCTTTACCGCGGAAAGCAGGCTCTGTTGCAAACGTCCACGTTCGGTTATCAATATGGTGCCAGTATTTGTTGGCAATCCATTTCCTACCTTTTCGCTTGTGTCTGCGGCAAGCCCACCTCCATAGGCACTCGAAAATCCTGTGGTCAACCAATCCAAAAATATCCGCAGAAACTACATAGCGATGGTAGTTGACCCAACCACGAATGACAGGATTTAACTTGCGAATGAGCAAGTCCTGTGTGGCTGTTTTGTTCTCCCTAACGATAGTCCGCACTTTTTTGAGGAAGGATTTTATCGCATTCTTTGACGGCTTAATGAGCAATTTTCCGTTGTATTTCCGAACGTTCTGCCCAAGAAAATCAAAACCGTCGCTGATATGTGTGATTACCGTTTTTTCCTCGGAGAGTTGCAGGCCGCGTTCCGCCAGAAAGTCCTTGATGAGCGGCATAACCTCATTGCGTAGAGTCTCCGGGCTTTTCCCGGTAACGATAAAGTCGTCGGCATATCGCACGAAGTTGATCTGGTCGTAAACAGTTTTACCTGCCACCGTCCGTCTCATTGGGAATCTTTCTTTTAGAATCCGCTCCAGACCGTCCAAGGTCATGTTCATCAAAACTGGCGATATTGTGCCGCCCTGTGGTGTTCCTTCTTCCGTTGGGAAGAGCTTTCTGGTTTCCACAAAGCCACATTTCAGCCACTTTCCGAGCATTTCTTTATCCATTGGAATGTTTGCCAGCAGCCAGTTATGGCTGATGTGGTCAAAGCAACCCTTAATGTCTCCCTCCAAAATCCATTGAGGGGAACCGGCTCTGCACAAATCGTTGAAGCATTGCCCGATAGCATCGTGTGTGCTTCTTCCAATTCTAAAGCCGTAGGAGTTCGGGTCTGCCAGAGTTTCTGCCAATGGTTCCAATGCAAACTTATATAATGTCTGCATGGCGCGGTCTGTCATCGTTGGAATACTCAGCGGGCGTAATTTTCCGTTTTTCTTCGGGATGTACACCCGTCTGAGAGGTTGGGGCCTATAGCCCCGGCGTTTGAGTTTGTCAATCGCTTCGAATTTGCCTTTTGGCGTTTTCCATAATTCATGGTCTACACCAGCGGTATTTTTGCCTTTATTACTTGTCACACGCTTCACCGCCAATGCCTTGGCATAGAAAGAGTGCGTCAACAGCCATTGCAAGGTTTTCACCTTGTTGTAATGACCGCCTTTTTGAGCCTTTACGATACGCATTTGCAGCTTTTTAACATAGGCCTCCGCTTTTTTCCAATCAATGGATTCCCAGCTTTGTGCCTTGTCAGCAGGCGCACACAGTTTTCTGTTCATTTGCGATTCCTCCTCTCAAAAGTTCTGTAAATTCTCTCGTAAAGATAGACCTGCTGGAAGTCAGCCCGCTTTCGCGTGGGATACTGTTTCAATCCCTATCCGTCCTCATTACAAGGTCGGCATTCGCTTTTTCCAGCGTTCCTTACCCGCGTTTCTATCGGCTTTCCTTGCGGTCAGCTTTCCGAATATCGGAGAAAGCGCGGGCTTACCACGTTTCACGTAATCAACCGTGTAGGTTAGGTGCCGCCTATCCGCCGGCAGTCCTGTTTGTCCATGTGTTCCCAGCTTACAGGGGAACATCCGACTGCACACCTTTTGGTTCAGGCTTATCAGCAACTTTAGCCTGGTTCCCACTAACGACGTTTAACAGCGATTTACTTACATTCACCATACTACACAAGCCAAGCTCCCCAGCCGGACGTTGCTTCCAGCTTTTCGCCTCTGCCTCGCGGTTTCGGCTTGACCCTTTCGGGAGGGCTGCCTTTTCTCGCCATGCTGCCTCACGGCCGTTGCCAGCCGCTTCGGTGACGATAGGCTACTGCTAATGGAATAACAGGTTCGGTCAATGCCGAACAGTTTAATTACGCGACCTCGTGTCGCGCGTAGG
>NZ_JBNPLQ010000065.1:0-2212 GCF_050313575.1 Candidatus Pseudoscillospira sp. SGI.172
GTAAATTGCTGCCGGACCGCCGTCGGTTCTTTTGGCGGCAGCCTGAAAGACGTTCCCGCCGCCGATCTGGGCGCGGCTGTGGTCAAGGAAGTCCTCAAGCGGGGCAACGTGAAGCCCGAGCAGGTGGACGAGCTGATGTTCGGCTGCATCCTCACTGCGGCTCAGGGCCAGAACGTGGCCCGTCAGGTGGGCATCAAGGCCGGCCTGCCCTACTCCGTCCCCGCCTACACCGTGGGCATGGTGTGCGGCTCGGGCATGAAGTCTGTCATCGAGGGCGCCCGTGCCATTCTGTGCGGAGACGCCGACGTGATCGTGGCCGGCGGCACCGAGAACATGTCCGCCGCCCCCTTTGCCCTTCCCAATGAGCGGTGGGGCGCCCGGATGGGTGACAAGAAGGTCGTGGACACCATGATCAAGGACGGCCTGTGGGACGCTTACAACAACTACCACATGGGCACCACCGCCGAGAACATCTGCGACGTGTGGGGCATCACCCGGGAAGAGCTGGACGCTTTCGGCGCCTCTTCCCAGCAGAAGACCGAGGCTGCCCAGAAGGCCGGGAAGTTCGACGACGAGATCGTGCCCATCATGGTGAAGAAAAAGAAGGAAATGGTGGAGTTCAAGGCGGACGAGTTCCCCAAGGCCGGGGTGACCGCCGAGGGCATCGCCAAGCTGAAGGGGGCCTTCCCCGTGGGTCCCGAGGGCGTGGAGGACGAGGTCGTCCACACCTTTGAGCCCAAGGAGATCCACGAGGCCGACGCTCACAAGCACGTGCAGCGGGTGACCGCCGCCAACGCCTCCGGCATCAACGACGGCGCGGCCGCCATTCTGCTGGCCTCCGGCGAGGCGGTGGAGAAGTACGGCCTGAAGCCCATGGCCAAGCTGGTGAGCTGGGGCCACGGCGGCGTGGATCCGAAGATCATGGGCGTGGGCCCGGTGCCCGCTTCCCGTGAGGCCATGAAGAAGGCCGGGCTGACCATCGAGAACATCGACCTGGTGGAGGCCAATGAGGCCTTCGCGGCCCAGTCCATCGCGGTGGCCCGGGAGCTGCACTTCGATATGAGCAAGGTCAACGTCAACGGGGGCGCCATCTCCATCGGCCACCCGGTGGGCGCTTCCGGCGCACGGATCATCGTCACCCTGCTCCACGAGATGCAGAAGCGGCCCGAGGCCAAGCGGGGCCTGGCCACTCTGTGCATCGGCGGCGGCCAGGGCGTGGCCACCATCTTCGAGAAGTGCTGAGATGAGTTTTGTCACACTGGAAAGGCAGCGGCATGTTGGCATCCTGACCCTCCGCCGCCCGGAGGCCCTCAACGCCATCAACAGCCAGGTTCTGGCGGACCTGGACGCCGCCATCGACCAAGCAGAGGCAGACGAGGATCTCCATGCGGTGATTGTCACCGGTGAGGGCCGAACCTTCGCTACGGGGGCAGACATTGGGGAAATGAAGGAGTACTCCGCCGCCCAGGGCTGTGTTTTCGGGGCTTACGGAGGACAGGTATTTCAGAAGCTGGCCGAACTGCCCAAGCCGGTGATCGCGGCAGTAAACGGCTTCGCCTTGGGCGGCGGCTGTGAGCTGGCTATGGCCTGTGACATTCGCCTGGCCAGTGAGACTGCCCGGTTCGGTCAGCCGGAGGTAGGCCTGGGCATCACGCCCGGCTTCGGCGGCACCCAGCGGCTTCCCAGAATTGTGGGACTGTCCAACGCCATGGATCTGATTTTCAGCGGCCGGACCATCGGGGCGGTGGAGGCCCAGGTGATTGGCCTGGTGAGCCGGGTCTACCCTCCGGAGGCCCTGTTTCTGGAAGCCATGAAGCTGGCCGGCGCTATCTGCGCCAATGCCCCTGTGGCGGTGCGGGAGGCCAAGCGGTGCATCCACGTGGGGATGCAGACCGATCTCCAGACCGGCCTGGCCTTCGAAGCTCAGGCTTTCGGCATCTGCTGCGGCACCGAGGACAAGGACGAGGGCATGAGCGCATTTTTGGAGAAGCGGAAAGAAAAAAACTTTACCGGGAAATAAAATAAACTGCCATTTCGGAGTATCTATTTCAAACAAAAAATTGGGAGGTACTGCATATGAGCATCAACAAGGTAGTTGTGATCGGCGGCGGCACCATGGGTCTGGACATTGCGCAGGTTTTTGCCCGCAGCGGCAAGCAGGTCACTGTCCGCGACATCAACGATCAGCTGATCCAGGCCGCCGAGGCCCGTT
>NZ_JBNPLQ010000066.1:0-1927 GCF_050313575.1 Candidatus Pseudoscillospira sp. SGI.172
GCCCGCCGCTTATGTTTCCTCTGACCCAGATTGCTCAGCAGCCACAGCCATTGTTGCATCCGCAGCCGTTGTTGCAGCCACAGCCGCCCCAACCGCCGCCGCAGCAGCAGCAAATGATAATAAGGATCAGGATAATCCACAGGCAGCCCCCGCCGCCAAAGCCGCCACAGCCGTTATTGCAGCACCCCATACAGAAGTACCTCCCAAAAGAAGATTTGAAGTCCGGTAGGCTTCTTCCCCTGCCCGGCTTCAATCCATCTTATGCGGGGGCTTACAAAGGGTTCTCACTGCTCGGCAATTCCTCCATCGTTCCCACGCACCGGTTGATGGGGGTGCCAAGCCGATAAAACTTTTCCTCGTAATCCGTCATAATCCCACGCGGACCATTCTCATGGAGGTTGCGTGTGACCTCAGACAGGCGGAATCCCGCCTTCGGAAATTGAAACAGCGACCACTCAAATAGGTCATGGTTGTCTGTTTTAAAATGGACCTCTCCCCCACTGCTCAGCACCTTACGGTACCGCAGAAGAAATCCCGGGTGGGTCAGACGGCGTTTGGCATATCGCGCTCCAGGCCACGGATCACAGAAGTTGACGTAGATCCGATCCACTTCTCCAGAAGCAAAATACGCCTCCAGATCCGCAGCATCGGCGTCAATAAAAAAGACGTTTTTCAAATCCAAATCCCGCGCCCGCTCTGCAGCAATCACCATTGCATCCGGGATCCGCTCCACTGCAATGATCAAAGCCTCCGGTTCAGCCTGGGCCGTACCAACAGTAAAACGTCCCTTTCCGCAGCCCAGTTCCACCCGCAGTTCACCGGCCGTTGGCATTAGCTCCCTCCAGCGCCCCCGAAAGCTCTTTGGATCAGCGATCACCAAGCCGCCGCAAGCCTCCAGCCGCGGGATCAAATTGGGCTTTTTTCTCATTCGCACGGTCTTTCCCTCATTTCAGAAAATTGTGAGATCTGTGATTGTAGAATAACACAGGGAAAGAATTCTTGCAATCCTGTCGGCCTTATTATATAATAATAAATAATCATAGGGCAGTAAAAAATACAAGTGTTTTTTGGGCGCGCAGATTGTTCATCAGCGAAGGCTTTTACCGAACCCCGAAAGCGCCTGAAGCACTGGCAGTAGCGGCACTGCGCCGGTTGTAAATCATCTTTGAAATCCCTGTAAGAGAACAGGAGTATTCACAGACAACGAATACTAGGAAAACTCTTTTCGGTATGTTATAATGGCAAAAAGTCAATATCCGGGTGTAGCGCAGTTGGTAGCGCGCTTGCTTTGGGAGTGCCGTGGCGCTATCCGGGACGGGGCAAGTCGAAACGCCGCAAAGCCTTGCGACGCCTGCGTTTGCGGGATTTTCCCCGATTGCAGAAAGCGGCACAAAATCGCCTTTGACCACATAAATGACCACAGACAGAAAAAACTTTATTTTTACCGCTCGCCGTGGTATAATAGCAAAAACTGAATATCCGGGTGTAGCCCAGTTGGTAGGGCGCCACATTTGGGATGTGGAAGCCGCGCGTTCGAGTCGCGCCACTCGGACCAAAAAGCCCTCCAGAGGTTATGCTTCTGAGGGCTTTCTTTGTTTTATGCGACGCAACAAATGAAATGCCACACTCTGTATTTCCTCATGTTTTATTTTCCCTTGTTCTAATCTATAATACCAATACAGATTTTATTTAATGAAATTACGGAGGTGAATTCTTTTGGGTGACAAGTACCGAGATCCTGTCCATGGCTTTATTGAAGTGACTGATCTTGAAAATGAAATTATTAATTCCACGCCATTTCAGCGGCTCAGAAATGTAAAACAGTTAGCAATGACATACCTTGTTTTTCACGGCGCAGAACATACTCGCTTTGGTCATTCGATAGGTGTAATGCATTTAGTCACAAGAGCTTTTGATTCTGCTGTGT
>NZ_JBNPLQ010000067.1:0-1912 GCF_050313575.1 Candidatus Pseudoscillospira sp. SGI.172
TAGCGATCTGTGTGGGGGCGTAGCTTAATGCTACGCCTTTTCTCGTTTCCATTAAGATGTCTCTCTCGGGGATCTTCCGGCGATCCGGCACCTCAAAGGCACCGATGCAGTTGTAGTGGATCGTCACCCGCTGATTGGTAATACCGTCCTCCTTAACCGCCGGATAAACCTCGATGTATTGAATGAGCTCGGCAACCATGCGTTTGGTGATGGTGGTGGCGTCGGTGTAGCACCACACCGTTTCCAGAAAGGTGTCCACATCCATCCGCTTATCTTCCAGCTTCTTCAGCTCCAACCGCAGCGCCTTGATCCGTCCGGCATTCTCGCCCTGTTCCTGCTCATACCGCTTGGACATTTTGGCGAACCGGGTATCGTCGATCTTGCCGGACACATTGTCCTCGTAAAGCCGCTCAAAGAGCATATCCAGCTCCCTATCCCGGGCCAGCAGCCCATCCAGCTCCCGCTTCTTGCGTACCCGGTCATTTTCCGCTACCTTGGCGGAGCGGCCCACCATCGCCTTGATAAAGTCGTTTTCGTACTCATTGGCGAAACAGGCCAGCCGGTGTACCTCATAGAGCACGATCTGCTCCAAGAAGTCCAGCCGGATATAGTGGGTAGATGAGCATTTACGGAGCCCGGAATTGTGGTTGTTGCAGCTAAAGAACTTGATGTCGTGGTTGCCCTGGTTGAAGTGGAAAGTCAGATTGCCGCCGCACCCCGGGCATTTCAGATAGCCGCAAAAGGCGCTGGACTCCTTTGTTACGGTAGGCCGCCTGCGCCGGGTGGTTTGCAGGCTTTGCACCTTTTCCCAAGTCACACGGTCAATGATGGGCTCATGGACATTGAGGAAGATTGCCCGGTTCTCTTCCGGGTTTTCAATCCGGCGCTTCATCTTGTAGGACTTGGAGTAGGTCTTGAAGTTGATCACATCGCCGCAGTATTCCTGCAAGGTGAGGATCTTCTTGACGGTGGTATGGTTCCACTTGGTAGGCTCCAGCGTGCTTTTGGAGCCGCCCTTGTTGATCCCCTTGCTGGTTCGATAGGCCGAGGGGTTCAGCGCCCCCATCGTCCCCAGTGCCGTGGCGATCTGCAAGGGGCCGTTGCCCTCCAAAGCCAGACGGTAGATGCAGCGTACCACCTCGGCGGCCTCCGGGTCAATCACCCAAAACCGACGATCGTCCGGGTTCTTGATGTAGCCATAGGGCGGCGGTGAAAGCGGAATCCCGGCGTTGCCTTTCATCTTATTGACGATCCGGCGCTTCTTAGAAATGTCCTTGGCGTAGTATTCATTCATAATGTTCTTGAACGGGGTGAAATCATCCTCGCCCTCGTCGCTGTCCACGCCATCGGACACAGCCACCAACCGCACATCATGGAGCGGGAAAAATTCCTCGGTGAGCTTGCCCACCTCAATGTAGTTTCGGCCCAGCCGGGAAAGGTCTTTCACGAACACCGCCGAGATGTACCCGGCCTCGATTGCGGCAATCATTTTCTGAAAGCCGGGGCGTTTCATGGTGGTGCCGGTGATGCCGTCATCCACGAAAAAGATGGTGTCCGTATAGCCTTTCTCCTTGGAAGCCTTTTGGAGAATCTTCTTTTGGTTCTGGATGCTGTTGGACTCGCTGTCCATGTTATCGTCACGGCTCAGTCGGCAGTAGAGAGCGGCTGCCCCGTGAGGGGTTTTATTGTCCGACCGTTTCAAAATGTCCTCCTTCCTCGGGTGTCGGACAATCAGTATTTCCAAGTATATTGTACCTCCGCCCCACCCCTTTGTTAAGGATGTCGCCGCTCTCTAAATCCGCTGGCGTGAGCTTTAAGAGGATGCCTGCCATTGTACCTCCTTCCCAAACGAATAACAGACCAAGGGACGACGCCGGAGCGCCGCCCCTCGGTCTCTCCCCTTATGAAAGGA
>NZ_JBNPLQ010000068.1:0-1880 GCF_050313575.1 Candidatus Pseudoscillospira sp. SGI.172
CTGAACACGGTCGCTGGTGGCCTTGATCGTAGAGATCAAACCATCGGCGGCTTTTCTTTTGTCGTCAAAATCTATGCTGTCCCAGTTGTCGAGATAATAGGACAACTTCTTTATCTGCTGGGGCGATATGGTTTCAACGCTCAATTCGGCGATTGCCTTTGAAATGGTCTGGCGTCGGGTGTCCAGTTCTTCAATTTTTTTGTTGGCGTAGGCAAGTAAGGTCGCATTGGCTCCGGTCAGCGTATCCAGCAGCTTTTCAATTTCTGCCTCCACCTGTGCCAGCTCCACTTGATAGGCGGTCAGTTTCGGATTGACTTTTTCCTCTCTGCCGTGGAGTATTTGAAAGTCTTTGAACTTTTCCTGCATGGCCGAGAAAATGAATTGCTCAAATTCTTCTTTGCGGATTTTCCCGCAGCCCGGACAGCCTTTGTTTTCCGTCCGTTTGGTACAGCGGAAATATCCGGTGCTGTTTGGTACATGGGTGGCTTTCAGAGCATACCCACAATGCCCGCATTTGATTTTTCCGGCCAGCCAAGTATTTTTCGGTTTCCGTCCCTGCTGGAAGGTGGTATTTGCCATAAGTTTTTTCCGGCATTTCAGCCATGTGTCAGAGGAAATGAGTGCTTCGTGGGGAGCGATAACAAGTATCTGGTCTTTTAAGCACCTGTCCTTGTCCTCCTTCACATCCCGCCCCTGATAGAGATAGCAGCCGTTTGTTCCGGCAAAGTCGGAAGCGTCATTGACAATCGCTGCACCCTGGCTCTTGAAAAATTCGTACAGCTCCAAGTCAGCCTGTGCATAAACGGGGTTTCGCAAAAGCTGGGAAAGAAAACTCCGAACCATTGACTTCTCGTAAATCTTGATACCCTGTTCCTCGAAGTATCTGGTAATATCTCCGAAGGAGGTTTCCGGTTCAGCGTACATTTCAAACATCAGCCGAACATGGTCGGCGGCTACGGGGTCGGCAACCATTTTCTTTGTGCGGATACCCTCTACCACAGTAGGCTCTAACTGATAACCGTATGGTGCCTGTCCGCTCATGTGAAAGCCTTTCAGGCACCGTGAATAGTAGGCGTCTGTGACACGCTTCTGAATTGTCTCACGTTCAAGCTGGGCGAATACAATGCAGATATTCAGCATGGCCCGGCCCATCGGGGTCGAAGTATCAAACTTTTCCGTGGAGGATACAAACTCCACATCGTACTCTTGAAACAGCTCCATCATCGTTGCAAAGTCCAGAATAGAGCGGCTTATACGGTCCAGCTTGTACACGATGACCCGCCGAACCTTTCCCTTGCGGATCTCGCCCAGTAGCTTTTGAAACTCCGGCCTGTCCGTGTTCTTACCGGAATAGCCTTTGTCCTTGAATACCCGGCAGCTCCCACCTTTCAATTCATACTTGCAAAAGTCGATCTGACTTTCAATGCTGATACTGTCCTTGCGGTCTACTGACTGTCTTGCGTAAATACAATCTTCTCTGATAAATTCCATATTGGGCTCCTTTCCTTGTTGGAATGGAGCTACCAACCTTACAACTATATTATACCATCAGCAGCCCCGGACAACAATGTTGCGAATGATTAGGGAAATCTGTCCCCATATTTGCTGAACACATCAAAAAGACAGCGCTCAATTTCTTTTTTGCGCTGTTCTTTCTCCTTCGGGGGAAGTACCGGCGTGAGGCTTTCCAGCACAATGATCTTCCCTTGAAATGCGACAGACTTTGTTTCTCGTTCATAAGTGACAGCTTGCGTCATTGAAAACCTCCTTTGCGAAAGTGCGTGTATATGCCAGCCTTTCCCACTTGTCCCGTGGGGAAATGTCAAAAGACGGCACCCAGCAGGTGCCGCCCTTTGAGCTTCCTCCACTTCGGGTCGATG
>NZ_JBNPLQ010000069.1:0-1770 GCF_050313575.1 Candidatus Pseudoscillospira sp. SGI.172
AAAGTCACTCGTCCTCGGTTGGGACTCCCGCTGGGGGACGCCTATGGAGGTCACAGCGGCAGGCAGCTCTACGACCGGAACGGTGCGTCCGTTCGGGTTAGACTGTTCCGGCTTTGTGGATTGGGTGTTTTACAATGTCACAGGTGGCAGCTATGTCATCGGCCATGGCGGTGGAGCATCCAGTCAGCACAGCTATTGCACCGATATTTCATGGAGCGATGCCCAGCCGGGAGACCTTGTGTTCTATCCGGGAGACAGCCATGTCGGTATTGTCTGCGGCTTTGACAGCAGCGGCAATATCATGGTCATCCACTGCGCCAGCGGCGCGAACAATGTGGTGGTTACCGGCAAGGAAGGATTTACTGCCGTTAGCAGACCATTTTACTACAGTAAATAGCGTCAGGGGCTGTCTCAGAATATTTGTTCTGGGACAGCCCCTGTTTATTTTGATGTACCGCAGCACGTTATTGTCCTATGTGTGTCCAGCCGCCCTCAGCTTTGACGGTATAGGCGTCGGGTGTAACTAACCGCCAGGGGTATTATTGCTACCGCCACCACTACTGCCTCTGCCGCTGCTTACCAATTTGGGAATGCTCTCCGTCTTTGTGGCCTTGCAAATCCCACAGGTGTAAGTTTTGACGCCTGTTTTTTCATGGGTAGGTGCAGTTGTCACTTTACCCTCGCCTGTAAGACGCCGCTGGAATTGACGCTTACGTTACCGGGTGGTTACTGAGCACTTACACAGCTTACCAAAGAACGGCGGCAGGGAATCATTGATTCCGAGCCGCCGTTCTGATTCACTTTGGGTTACCCGTCAGTCGCTTCCCTTACTTGCCCTGATAGGCACGGAACAGGAAGGTCACGATCTGGGCGCGAGTGCAGCCGTTGTCGGGGCTGAACGTAGAGTCCGTCGTACCGTTAGTCACGCCGTTTTCCACAGCCCAGGCCACTGCGTCAGTATAGAAAGCATTGGCCGCCACATCGGTGAAGCCATTCGCCGTGGTAGGTGCGGTACCCAGCGCGCGGTACAGGAACGTCACGCTCTGGGCGCGGGTGCAGGTGGCGTTGGGGCTGAAGGTGCCGTCGCCGGTACCCAGCGTGATGCCATTCTCCACAGCCCAGGCCACAGCCTTGGCGTAGTAGCTGCCCGCGGGAACATCCGCGAAGCTCACCGTACTCTTAGGCTCGGGAGAGCCGGCGGCGCGCCACAGGAAGGTCACAATGTGAGCACGGGTGCAGGGCTGGTCGGGGCCAAACAGGCCGCTGCCGATACCGCCGGTAATGCCCTTCTTGGCAGCCCACTTCACAGCGTCATAGTAATAGGCGCTGGAGGGAACGTCAACGAAGTCCATGGCTTTGATCTCAGCGAATTCAGCGGAAATCGTCACCTTGGAGGAGGGCATGGTAAAGGTAAACTTGCCGTTGCCCTTGTCCTTCACCTTGATCTCGCTGCCGCTGGCGTCTTTCACGGTCAGAGTGTCCAGCTCATAGCCGCTGTCGGGCTTGACCGTAATGGTCACGGTATCGCCCGCCTTGGCGTTCTTGGGGTCAACGGTCACATCGCCGTGCTTGACAGAGGGCGCGGAGACGTCATAGCGTCTGGTGGAAGAGCTGGAACCGCCTCCGGAGCTGCTGCCGCCACCGCCGGTGCTGCCGCCACCGGTCGTGCTGCCACCGGTCGTGCTGCCACCGGTAGTGCTGCCGCCGGTCGTGCTGCCACCGGTCGTGCTGCCGCCGGTAGTGCTGCCGCCGGTAGTGCTGCCGCCGGTA
>NZ_JBNPLQ010000070.1:0-1626 GCF_050313575.1 Candidatus Pseudoscillospira sp. SGI.172
TTTTCAACGCCTCATGAAATGCCATCACAGCTGAGAATGAAAATATAGTCTGTGCGTTAACCGCAGGATTTGCTAAACTGAAGTCAGCAGGCGTAGTCCGGTTGTACCTTGGTGGATTTTCACCCCGTTTGTTCAACGTGGACGAATTGCCCAAGAGAACAGCAGTATGTTGCATCACGCAAGTGAAGAGCACGAGTAGCAAAGTTCGGATACCCACCCGGGCAATTCCCAGCCTGCATATTTCAGGGAGGGATTTGATGCAAGACATATTGACCTGCGCCATGGGATTGGATGTTCACCGCGATGTTATCGTTGCTTGTCTTGCCAGAGGCGAGCTGGGCACCGAGCCGGAAATTGAGATTCGCTCTTTCAGCACGCTTATCCCAGAAATGCGGAAATTACGGGACTGGGTGTTGGAGGTAGAGTGTCGCCATGTTGCCATGGAGAGCACCGGGATTTATTGGCAACCCATTTATGAGATGTTAGAGCCCTGCTTTGATGGTCAGATCAACATTCTGGTGGTAAATGCCCGCCACATGAAGAATGTGCCTGGGCGCAAAACGGATATGCGTGATGCGCAATGGATTGCTACATTACTCCGAGCAGGGTTGCTAAATGGGAGCTTTATCCCAGATAAGACTTTTCGGGAACTGCGGCATCTGACACGGTATCGTAAGAGCATCGTTCACGACATAACCGCCCAAAAGAACCGCATCGATAAGTTTCTGCAAAGCTCCGGCTTCCGTTTCACAGCGTTTCTATCGGACGCATTTGGAGCTTCTGGACGAAATATTATCCGTCATCTCATGGAATACGGAGATATCTCGCGGGAGGCTCTGGATAAGTGTCTGAAAACACAGACTCGGAAACGCATTGACGAAATTCTTGTTGCTTTGAACGGCTCACTTTCAGAGCACCAGCGGTCCTTTCTTCGTATGATATTTGAACACTTGGAATCTCTTGAACGACACCGCCATACCGTGGAAGATGCTATTTCGGAAGAAATCGTAAAACATGAAGCGGCATTAAGTCTCCTGTGTTCTATACCGGGCATTGATGTAACCGCAGCAGCTTCCATCATCGCAGAGATTGGTACTGATATGAGTGCATTTCCGGATTCCCAGCACATATGCTCCTGGGCTGGTTTGAGTCCCGGCAACAACGAGAGTGCCGGAAAACGCAAGAGCGCCCATATCAATAAGGGAGATCCTTACCTGAAAAGCATGCTCTGCGAAGTCGGATGGGTCATCTCCGGAAAACGAACACTGTACCTCTCTGGCTGGTACTGGCGAGTCAAGCAGCGCAAGGGAGCAAAACGGGCAACGATTGCTTTGGCTCGAAAGCTGTTGACGTTGATTTACACGATGCTGAAGACAGGAACCCCCTACAACGAAGAATGTTTTGAGATCCGCAGGAAACAAAGCGAACGAAAACGGGCCGGCCGCATGGTGAACGAACTGCAAAAACTGGGATACTTTGTGGTTGCACCAGACTGATGTTCGCGGTTCCATACTTCGACCAGCGACAGGTTTTGGCCTGCCGCTTTTTGTGTTGCGATGGTTTTTCATGAGGCGTTGAAAACCTGTTTGTCAAAGTACACGACCTCGCTACCTATTTTCGTAGCAA
>NZ_JBNPLQ010000071.1:0-1543 GCF_050313575.1 Candidatus Pseudoscillospira sp. SGI.172
CCGGATCATCCAATCTCTGGCTGACGGAACCTATACGCCGAATCCCGTTCGCCGCGAGTACATCCAGAAAAAGCAGAACAGCACGAAAAAGCGTCCCCTGGGGATTCCTACCTTTACGGACAAGCTGGTGCAGGAAGTATTGAGAATGATATTGGAATCGGTCTACGAGCCAATTTTTTCAAACAACTCTCACGGCTTTCGTCCCAACAGGAGTTGCCACACTGCGCTAAAATCCTTGAAAAGAGAATTTTCAGGTGTGTCGTGGTTTATTGAGGGCGATATTAAGGGCTGTTTTGATAACATCAACCACCGAGTTTTGGCAAACGTCATAAACGCCAAGATTAAAGACGCACGGCTGATTCAGCTCATTTGGAAATTCCTAAAAGCCGGTTATATGGAGGACTGGCAATACCATGCTACCTACTCCGGCTGCCCGCAGGGCGGCATCGTTTCGCCCATACTCGCAAATATCTACCTGAATGAGCTGGACAAGTTCATGGAAAAGACTGCCAAAGAGTTCTATAAAAGCAGGGACAGGCACCATACCCCGGAATACGATAAGGTCACATGGCAGATAAAGAAGGCTCAAAAACAGCTGAAAACCGCAACGGGTCAGGAAAAAACAGCTTTGTTGCAGAAAATCGCTCAACTAAAAGCAGTCATGCATAAAACGCCCTGTATGTCCAAAACGGATAAAGTCATCAAATACATCCGTTATGCTGACGACTTCATTCTTGGCGTGAAGGGCGATAAAGCGGACTGTGAGCGTACCAAGAGACAGCTGTCCGACTTCATCAGCCAAACCCTGAAAATGGAGCTTTCAGAGCAAAAGACACTCATTACGCACAGTAACCAGTATGCAAGATTTTTGGGTTATGACATCCGTGTGAGGAGAGACCAGAAGCTAAAGCCGCACGGAAACCACGTTTCCCGCACGCTCAACGGGTCTGTTGAGCTGTGCATTCCGTTTGCGGACAAAATCATGCCTTTCCTGTTTGGGAAGTCGGTCATCCGGCAACTGCGCGACGGGACAATAGAGCCTATCGCAAGAAAATATATCTTTCGGTGTACGGATTTGGAGATTGTATCAACGTACAACTCTGAGCTGCGCGGTATTTGCAACTATTACAGTATAGCCAGCAATTTCAACAAGCTTCAGTATTTTGAATATCTGATGGAATACAGCTGCCTGAAAACTCTGGCTGGAAAGCATGAGAGCACCAGCAGAAAAATAATCCGCAAATACCGTGACGGAAACGGCGGCTGGGGTGTGCCCTACCAAACAAAAACAGGAATAAAGCGCCGCAGTTTCGCAAGGTTTATGGATTGCAAAAATACAGACCTCTGGACAGATAAAATCATAGACTTTGCAATCGCACACGTCGGTTCCAGAACGTCATTTGACGATAGGCTGTCCGCCTGCGTGTGTGAGCTGTGCGGAAAGACCAATGTGCCGCTGGAAATACACCATGTAAATAAGGTGAAGAACCTCAAAGGAAAACAACTGTGGGAGCTTGCGATGATAGCGAAAAAGCGAAAAACA
>NZ_JBNPLQ010000072.1:0-1543 GCF_050313575.1 Candidatus Pseudoscillospira sp. SGI.172
CGTTTTACGCTTTTTCGCTATCATCGCAAGCTCCCACAGTTGTTTTCCTTTGAGGTTCTTCACCTTATTTACATGGTGTATTTCCAGCGGTACATTGGTTTTTCCGCACAGCTCACACACACGGGCGGACAGCCTGTCGTCAAATGACGTTCTGGAACCGACGTGTGCGATTGCAAAGTCTATGATTTTATCTGTCCAAAGGTCTGTATTTTTGCAGTCCATAAACCTTGCGAAACTGCGGCGCTTCATGCCTGCTTTTGTTTGGTAGGGCACACCCCACCCGCCGTTTCCGTCACGGTATTTGCGGATTATTTTTCTGCTGGTGCTTTCATGCTTTCCAGCCAAAGTTTTCAGGCAGCTGTATTCCATCAAATATTCAAAATACTGAAGCTTGTTGAAATTGCTGGCTATGCTGTAATAGTTGCAAATACCGCGCAGTTCAGAGTTGTATGTTGATACAATCTCCAAATCCGTACACCGAAAGATATATTTTCTTGCGATAGGCTCTATTGTTCCGTCGCGTAGTTGCCTTACGACCGACTTCCCAAACAGGAAAGGCATAATTTTGTCCGCAAACGGAATGCACAGCTCAACAGACCCGTTGAGCGTGCGGGAAACGTGGTTTCCGTGCGGCTTTAGTTTCTGGTCTCTTCTCACGCGGATGTCATAACCCAAAAATCTTGCATACTGATTGCTGTGCGTAATGAGCGTCTTTTGCTCTGAAAGTTCCATTTTCAGGGTTTGGCTGATGAAGTCGGACAGTTGTCTCTTGATACGCTCACAGTCCGCTTTATCGCCCTTCACGCCAAGAATGAAATCATCGGCGTAACGGATGTATTTGATGACTTTATCCGTTTTGGACATACAGGGCGTTTTATGCATGACCGCTTTTAATTGAGCGATTTTCTGCAACAGAGCTGTTTTTTTCTGACCTGTTGCAATTTTCAGCTGTTTTTGAGCCTTTTTTATCTGCCATGTGACCTTATCGTATTCCGGAGTATGGTGCCTGTCCCTGCTTTTATAGAACTCTTTGGCGGTCTTCCCCACGAACTTGTCCAGCTCATTCAGGTAGATATTTGCGAGTATGGGCGAAACGATGCCGCCCTGCGGACAGCCGGAGTAGGTAGCATGGTATTGCCAGTCCTCCATATAACCGGCTTTCAGGAATTTCCAGATGAGCTGAATCAGCCGAGCATCTTTAATCTTGGCGTTTATGACGTTTGCTAAAACTTGGTGGTCAATGTTATCGAAACAGCCTTTAATATCGCCCTCAATAAACCACGACACACCTGAAAATTCTCTTTTCAAAGATTTCAGCGCAGTGTGGCAGCTCCTGTTGGGACGAAAGCCGTGAGAATTGTTTGAGAAGATTGGCTCGTAGACCGATTCCAATATCATTCTCAATACTTCCTGCACCAGCTTGTCCGTAAAGGTAGGAATTCCAAGAGGACGTTTTTTTGTGCTGTTCTGCTTTTTCTGGATGTACTCGCGGCGAACAGGATTCGGAGCATAGGTTCCGTCAGCCAGAGATTGGATGATCCGA
>NZ_JBNPLQ010000073.1:0-1494 GCF_050313575.1 Candidatus Pseudoscillospira sp. SGI.172
ATTATGAAAACCTATCTCCGTCAGGGCGCGGCGGAGCTGCCCGCCGCGGATTTCCGTGCCGGGTAGGGATCGTCACGTATTTCAGACGGTAGTGGGGGAAAGCTCCGGCTCCCGGCCCAAGGCTTGCAGCCGCTTCAAGTAGCTTCGAATTTTGTGTTCTCTGCGGAAGCCGTCATAATAATCTGCTCCCAGATCGTGAAACGGAACGCCCTCCTTCAGAACATGGTAGATGGCGATGAGCATGGAGTGGGCCACGGCCATGGTCGCCCGGTTCTTTCCGCGTCTCGCTGCGATGCGCTGGTACTGGGCCGCAAAATAAGAGCCCTTCACTCTGCTGGCCACCTTGGCGCACTGCACCAGCATGGACTTCAGCGTCTTATTCCCCTTGCGCGTCTTGCCATGATACCGTTTCCCGGCGCTCTGGTGGTTGCCCGGACAGACCCCAGCCCAGGAGCACAGATGTGCCGCGGAGGGGAACCGGCTCATATCTATGCCTGTCTCCGCCAGAATGACCTCCGCGCTGCGCTGGGCGATCCCAGGCATTTGGCAAACCTCCGCAATGGCCGGCTGGAACTCCGCCATGTACGCTTCCGCCATCCGGTCCAGCTCCTTGATGCGTTTGTCCAGGTCATCGATGTGGTCGAGGATCTGCGCCAGCAGAGCCCGCTGCAGCGGCGTGACGATCCCATCCAGAGCCGCCACGATTTCGTCCAACTTGGGCAGGAGACTCTTGTGGAGCAGCTTGGAGATCTCCTCACTGTTGTCCATTGTCTCTCCCGCGGCAAGCCGCTCCAGCAGGCGCTGGGCGCTCTTACTGTGAATATCCGCCACCACGCTGCCCAGCTTGATGTTGGCGCCCTCCAGCACCTTTTGTAGACGGTTCAGCTCCCGGCTACGCTCTTCGATGATGCTCTTACGGTAGCGGGTCAGTTCCCGCATCTCCCGCTGTTCCCGGCTAGGGACGAAGCTTGCCCGCAAAAGGCCGTGCTGGAGCAACTCCGCGATCCACTCCGCGTCCTTCGAATCTGTCTTGCGTCCTGGCACCGCCTTCATGTGGGCAGCGTTGACGATCATGGTGTCCAGGCCCAGCAATTCGAACAGGTTGTACAGGGGCTTCCAATATGGCCCCGTGCTCTCCATGGCTGCCATCTCACAGCCCGCCTCCGTCAGCCAGTTGGCCAACGCTTTGATCTCACCGGTCATTGTGCCGAACTCCCGCAGCTCCTGCCTGCCGCCTTTTCTCAGACAGGCTACGATGAGGTTCTTGTGCACGTCGATCCCACAACAGCACCGATAGACAACTTCCATAATGAGCCTCCTCATTTTGTTGTCACGGTGTGCTCTCCTACGGCTTCACTTTACTATGCGTCCTCTTGCCCAATCCGGGCTGGACAATTTGTGGTTCAACGGGAGAGCATGATACCAGTTTGATTAGCGCGCTCGTGGCGTCATAGAAAAACCGGCCTTGTACCGTGCGCCTCCAGTCTACCACAC
>NZ_JBNPLQ010000074.1:0-1486 GCF_050313575.1 Candidatus Pseudoscillospira sp. SGI.172
GGGTCAATCCCAAATTCTGTGTAAACTCCATTTAGTGTGAGAATAGAGCAAAATTTATTCAGGGCGGCAGCAGGTTCCCGGCTGCCGCCTTTTCAACAACATAACGCTGGTGGGGGCGGATGTCAAGGGCGGAGGAGCCGTTCATCTTGCCCTTGGCATCCGCCCCCCGGCGGTGTTACTCGGGCATACGCTCGGCAAAGTAGATGGCCATCTGGGCGTGGATCAGACTCCAGTCCTGCCGTCGTCCGGTCCATTTTTTCGTAATATCCATCATGGCCAGATACAGCATTTTCAGCAGGCTGTCATCTGTGGGAAAGACAGACTTGGACTTGGTCACCTTGCGCAGCTGGCGGTTGAAACCCTCAATGGCATTGGTGGTGTAGATCAGCCTGCGCACCTCCTGGGGATACTTGAAATAGGTGCTGAGATTGGCCCAGTTGGACCGCCAGGACTGGGAAATTTTCGGGTATTTCTTGTCCCAGAGCTCCCCGAAGGTGTCCAAAGCATCCAGAGCGGCCTGCTCGTCCACAGCGGCATAGACCGCCTTCAGATCAGCCATAAGGGCTTTTAGGTCCTTGTAGGACACATACTTGCTGGAATTGCGCAGCTGGTGGATGATGCAGTTCTGGATCTCGGTCTGTGGGAAGGTGGCGTGAATGGCCGCGTCAAACCCCGCTAAATTGTCGGTGCAGGCAATGAAAATGTCCTCTACACCACGGTTTTTCAGGCCATTGAGGACAGTGGCCCAGAACTTGGCGCTCTCGTTTTCGCCGACCCACATCCCCAGGACATCTTTCCGGCCATCCAGATTGACCCCAATGGCAATGTATACCGCTTTCTTCACGATCTGCCCCTCGCTGCGGACATGGTAGTGAATGGCATCCAGAAATACCACGGCGTAGATGGCTTCCAGGGGCCGCTGCTGCCACTCTCGGGCCACAGGCAGAATTTTGTCGGTGATTCGGCTGACGGTGCTGTCCGAGACGGAGATGCCGTAGATGTCCTGGATGTGAGCCTCGATATCGCCAGTGGTCATGCCTTTGGCATACATGGACAGAATTTTTTCCTCAATGTCCTGGCTGATACTGGTTTGGTTCTTTTTCAGCACCTGGGGCTCAAATTCGCCCTTTCGGTCACGGGGGACCGACACATCCACATCGCCAAAGCTGGTGCGCAGCCTTTTACTGCTATGCCCGTTGCGACTGTTGTCTGTGTCCTTGTTCTTGTAATCATACTTGCTATAGCCCAGCTCATCATCCAGTTCAGCCTCCAGACCATTTTCCATGAACTCGGCAATGGTCTCTTTAAACAAATTCTGGATGTCATCCATGCTGCCGATGTTTGCCATCTGCAGCAGTTCACGGATTTTCTCTCGCCGGGCATTTTCTTCCGGGGTGCGATTCTTTCTCGCCATATGTAAATCCTCCTGCATGGTGCTTCTATTCTACACCACGCAGGAGGTTTACACAAAGTTCGGGACGGTCTC
>NZ_JBNPLQ010000075.1:0-1401 GCF_050313575.1 Candidatus Pseudoscillospira sp. SGI.172
TATAGTGATAGGTAATCCTTTGAAGTCATCGCCGGATTTTCCCCCACTCCACACCGGACGTGCGACTTTCACCGCATCCGGCGTTCCATCGATTGTGTTATTAGGCATTTAATCAATCACCAATAGAAAGCTGTTCAGATTGTCGCTAATTTTGCGGCAGCACGCAGGTTGTTGATTTTGGTCAGTTGTTTCCTCGTAACAGTCAGTTGCTTGCATATGCTCTTGAGGGCGGCAGCGTCTTGGTCAGCCAGCAAAGGGAGGAACCGCCTGTGGAGCAGCACCAGATTGCTGTATCGCTCCTGGCCGCCTTGCTCCTTTGGAACCTTCATGTGACACACGATACTGTCCGGCTGCAAGAACCATTCGCCGCTGACAGCGCACTTGCCCTTCTGGGCAGACAGCAGGGAGAGCCTGCAATCGGCGTATTCCAGACTGTGGCCTTGCGGCGGATGTTCCCGCAGATACGCAAACAGGGTCGTATCCATCTCCAGATTATCGTGTATCTTTTTCCGTCCCGTCGGAGAGAAGCAGCAGACGGCGGCGCTGATTCCGATTGCGGTTTTATACTTGATGAACGCAATGGGGTAGATTGGCCGGTTGATACCGGACACATACCGCACCATTTGAGAAGCGCCGAAACGCTCCTTTTCACTGTCCGTCATGGCACCGCCCTCCCGGACGAGTTGACAGCCGGTTTCCGTGTTCAGACGGTTGGTCAGCACTGTCATAACTCTGCGGTGGATTTTCCGGCAGTCCAGACTGATACAGGTAGCGATCCTGTAGTAGTTCTGGATGCCCAACACCATTTCGTCAAACAGGCCGATTTCGTCCGGCTGCGTCCGCCCTCGGGCTGGCTTTGCGATGCGCTTTGCCTGCTCCACCAGCTTGCTTTCTTCCAACTGTAGCTTTTTGTCACAGATGTGGGACTTCACGACATACTTCCCGCCCTTGTGGTACACCATGATTTTGAAGCCAAGAAACTCGGAGTATCGCTTTCGGACATTGACAATGCGTGTTTTCTCCGGGGAGACCTCCAGCTTTAACCGTTCGGCAATCCATCTTGTGACAGCTTCCATGGTCTTCTCCGCGTCCTCTCGGTTCCGGCAGAAGATACGGAAGTCATCCGCATAGCGCACGATGAACATTTCCTTGAGATTGCTGATCCGCATTTTCTGATAACCGTAGCTCTTGTCAAATACTTCTGAGGTACGGATGGTGCGCCATTTGCCATAATGGTTTGCCACCGGGTGATCCAACCATTGGTTGTCAATCCAGTGATCCAGCTCATTGAGTACCACATTGGCCAACAGTGGGGAGATGATCCCGCCCTGGGGCGTTCCCTTAGTCGGGTAGACGGTGCTGCCGTCCGGCATACGGATAGGAGCCTTCAGGATACGCTTG
>NZ_JBNPLQ010000076.1:0-1382 GCF_050313575.1 Candidatus Pseudoscillospira sp. SGI.172
AAGGAATTAGGGATTCGCAGAAGTACCTTTCAATGCTGGGTGCGGAAATATCAGATGGAGGGTCGCAGCGGGCTGTATCCGAAAAAGCGTTTTACAAGTTATCCATCCTCACTGAAGCTGGCGGCAGTAGAAGACTACCTGGGCGGAGGAGGCTCACTGGACGCCATGTGCCGCAAATACGGGATTTCCTCCCATGCGGTTTTACAGCAATGGATTACGTTGTATAATCAAGGCCATAGAGATTTCAAGACACGCAGAGCGCGGGAGGAAACAGATATGGCTGAGAAAGAAAAATTATCGCAGGAGGAAAAGCTGCAGGCAGTACTATACTGCTTAGAACATCAACTGGACTACCGGCAGACCAGCGAACAGTACAAGATCACCTATCAGCAGATCTATAGCTGGGTCAAAAAATATCAAGAGAAGGGAGAAGCCGGGTTGTTTGACCGCCGGGGCAAACGCCGCCCTCTTTCCGAATACAGTGAAGAGGAAAAAGCCGCGGCAAAGCTGCGGCAGCCGGAAGCGGAAAACAGAAGGCTTCAAATGGAGAACGATTTCTTAAAAAAATTGAACGAACTCGAGGGGAGGCGGTAAGCAGGCTCACACGGCGCAGGAAGGTCTATGAGGCGATCCATACGCTTCATCAGGAAAAAGGATATGAAATTGCATCGTTATGCGCGTTATCCGGGATTCCCCGCTGTTCTTACTACAAATGGCTTCACCGGGAAGAAAGTGCCTCAGAAAAAGGAAATACCCTCTTGCTGGAAGAAATCATCCGTTTGTACAGCGAAGTAAAAGGCATCTACGGTTATCGCCGTATGACGCTGAATGTGAACAGCCGGCTCAAAAGGAACTACAACCACAAACGGATTTACCGCCTGATGAAAAGCGTACATATGCAGGCCGTGATACGCCGAAAGAAGAAGCACTATGTCATGTCGGAACCGCGCATTACCGCTGAAAACGTATTGAACAGAGCATTTACGGCAAACAGACCCAATGAAAAATGGCTGACAGATGTCACAGAATTCAAACTTCTCAACGGGAAGAAAGCATACCTGAGTGCGATCCTTGATCTCCATGACAAAAGCATCGTTGCGTATGCACTGGGTCAATCCAACAACAATCAGCTTGTTTTTGACACCTTTGACAGAGCGGTGAGAGCCAACCCCAGCGCCCATCCTCTGTTTCACAGTGACAGAGGCTGCCAATACACCAACCGGCAGTTCAAAGCAAAGCTGGACGGCATCCATGCAACGCAGAGTATGTCCCGACCCGGCCGCTGCATCGACAACGGCCCTATGGAGGGTTTCTGGGGGATTCTCAAATCTGAAATGTACTACCTCCAGCAATTTCATACCTTTGAGGAATTGAAGAAAGCC
>NZ_JBNPLQ010000077.1:0-1381 GCF_050313575.1 Candidatus Pseudoscillospira sp. SGI.172
CATTTTTTGAGAAAACTGGAAGCCAGGCTGGACTTGTCCTTCGTCCGTGAAGAAACAGCCCATCTGTACAACCGCAGATATGGCCGCCCGCCCGTCGACCCGGTGGTGCTGGTGAAGTATCTGCTGGTGGGCTTTCTGTACGGCATTCCCTCGGAGCGGCAGATCGAACAGCGCATCCAGACAGATGTGGCTCTGCGGTGGTATCTGGGTCTGGATCTGTTTGACCGGGTACCGGACCACAGCACCATCTCGCAGCTTCGGCGGCGCAAACCTTCTTTCCGCAAGGTTTTCCGTCGGCTGTTTGAGGAAGTGGTGCGTCAGTGCATCGGGAAAGGTCTGGTCAGCGGGCGGCTGGCAGCCACCGACTCCACCCATGTAAAGGCCAATGCCTCCAGGGCGTCGGAGCATCTGGTGGAAATTCAGCCGGAGCCGGGGGGATACTGGGAACGGCTGGACAGCTACGAGGAAGAAGGGCTGCAGGAACTGGAGAAAAGGACCGGACACCGCCGGAAGAAGCGGACAAAGCAGATCAAGCGGGACAGCCGCCGCAGCCACAAGCGCGTGAGCCGGACGGATCCGGAGGCAGGCCACATGAAACGGCCGGGGAAACCGGAGGGCCAGTACTACCTGAGCCACCAGACCCTGGACACGGACCACGGTGTGATCCTGGGCGTGACAGTGACGCCGGGAGATGTACATGACTCTGTACCATATCTGGACCACCTGGAGCAGATCCATCGGGATGTTCTCCCCATTCAGGCGGCCACAGCGGACGCCGCTTACGATTTTCCTCTGGCCCACCGTGTGCTGGAGGAGCAGGGAATCTCTTTTTATGTCAGGCCGCAGCCTTTTGCTGACAGGACTAAGTCGGAATTCAAACGGGATGCCTTTTCTTATGATGCGGAGAACGATGTTTACCATTGCCCCAATGGAAAAGAGCTTCGAGTGAAGGGGCTGTACCGCAGCGCCAGCGGTGTGTACTGGGAGTATTGGGCAGACCGCGGAGACTGCCGGAGCTGTCCTTTCCGGGAGAAATGTTTGAGCGAAAATGATCAGCGCGGTGCGCGAAGGCTGCTGGACACCTACTTCCGTCCCACGGTCCGACGGCATCTTGCCCGGCAAAACGAGCCGGACTATCTGGATGGGCTGCGCAAGCGGCAGGTCTGGTGCGAGGGAACCTTTGCCGCTCAGAAGTGGGGACATAACTTAACACGCGTCTTGCGGCGGGGTTTAGAGGCAGCGGAGGACCACTGCCTCCTCTCGGCGACCGCTTTGAACTTAAAAAGGATGATAAGATGTATGGGATGACGCCGGTGGGCGTCTTTTTTACTGCCATTTTTCCACTTGAAATAAATGAACAGGCACTTTGTCAACAGCCCCA
>NZ_JBNPLQ010000078.1:0-1242 GCF_050313575.1 Candidatus Pseudoscillospira sp. SGI.172
CCCCTCCTGACAAGCAGTTTTCCGTGGCAAGAAAAATCTTGCCACGGAAAACTGCTATGAAGCTTCTTAGAAGTATACGTCTGTGGTGTTTCTTAGCCTACATCCACCGTAAGTCGTACGTTTTGCAGACCGGAGCCTTGGTGGCTTATGAATAGATTGTATTCATGGGTAGGGTCAACGTTAAAAGACTTTGAGACAGGAGCAGTGCTGTTATAGGCCAGCGAGAAATAATCGGAAATCAACTGCTCATCTTTGTCATAAATCGAAACGTTCACATCCGATTTGCTCGGGTCCTGTGAATCGGTGAAAGTAACTGTGACTACACCAGTTTCATCACTTTCAAATGTCAGTCCAGTAACCAAGGTGGTATTGCTTGTACCCGGATAAGGATTAGCAGGGACACCCCTCACCCATCCGCTAAAAACATTTCTGTCAGCGGTTGCCAGCATAGAGATAGGACTCTGAGGATACCGATGATACTCGGTTCCAGGAATACACATAGACGTATCGACCTGGCTCCAATCAATACCAAAATAATAGGGGTCATCCTCAAGAGATGCGGCACTAGCGGAAACGGCCAGAGAAAGCATCATGCAGACGGCGCACAGGACACTCAGGAGCTTTTTGAACTTTTTCATTATGATATCTCCTTATTCTCGTTTGGGAAATGAATCCTCATGGATGAACGGTACTGGGATACTTGTGCTACGGAGTTTGATTTGCTGAATCTTCTGACGGCCTCACCGCTTTTTAGTCTATAGGGAAAGCCGCGGACCGTCAAATTTCTACCCCATTGGACTCCCCTCCGATCCTCACCGCCCGTCGGCGGGCCATTGGCGTATTTGTGTCCCAAGCTGGGACAGAACTTGAAGCGCCCTATTTATGCTCTCATCCAATAAAACGATTTTCTGCGAAAAGTGCAACGGGCTTTTTTCAAAAGATTTTATTTAGGCCTTGTTTGAAAAAAGATAGAGAATGTGCCAAAGCAACAAAATAGCGATGGAGACAAGATAAACGAAGGCGAGAAAGGAAGCATCCGACTTGTCATATCTGGTGGCGATTCTGCGAAACCACTTGATTTTCTGGAAAAAACACTCCACCAGATGGCGCTCCTTATACAGATGCCAGTCAACCGGCCGGGGATCGGAAATGTTGCTCTGCGGCGGGATCACATAGCTGGCCCCGTGCTCTGAGATGTATTCCCGAATTGCCCGAGCGCCATAAGCCCGATCTGCCAGTACA
>NZ_JBNPLQ010000079.1:0-1212 GCF_050313575.1 Candidatus Pseudoscillospira sp. SGI.172
AAAGCTACATTAGGGGGTCTTGCTATGTCCGGAAAAAAAGGGATGAAAAAGTATCCGGTAGGGATACGAGAAGAAGTGGTGTCACGAATCCGCGGAGGAGAAAGCCAGCGTGCTTTATGTCGGGAGTATGGGATCAGCCGGTGGGCTATTCAGTGCTGGCTAAAGTAGCCTGTCCTTCCAAAAGCGCGGGGGCGTAAACCCGCAAAAACACTGGCGGAGTACAAGTATGAGAACAAACGGCTAAAGATGGAAAACGAGCTGTTGCGGGATTTTCTGCGCTCCACAGGAAGGAAGTGAGGCCAAGGGCAAAATACGCAGTAATCTACCGGCACAGAAACGAATATCCGGTAACCGTTATGTGTCGCTTCTTTCAGGTATCCCGCAGCGGATACTATGATTTCGTCCATCGTTTGGGCAGGCCGGAGAAAGACGCGGCCCTTGCAGAAATCATCGCGGAACAGCGAGAGCGCAGCTTTCGTACGTATGGCTACCGCAGAATGTGGCTGGTGCTGAAGAAGCGAGGCATCCACCGTAATCCCAAGACCATCCTGCGTATCATGGAGAAATATGGTTTGCTTGCGGAGATCCGGAGACGCAGAAAATGGCAGCAGATGGGGCAGCAAGTCCGCAAGTACAAGAATCTGCTGAATAGGGAGTTTTATGCGAACAGGCCCAACAGCAAATGGGTGACGGACATCTCCTACATCCACACCAAGCAGGGCGTATTGTACCTGTCCATGATCCGGGACCTTTACGACAACAGCATTGTTGCCTACAAGACCGGCACAAAGCAGACAGTCAACCTGGTGCTGGACACCATTCGCCTGGCCATGCGCAAGGAGAAAAAGAGGGCCGCTGCGGAGTTGCAGCTCCACAGCGACCAGGGGTTCCAGTACACCTCGCAAGCATACTTCGACCTGACTAAATCTTATGGCATTACGCCTTCCATGTCAAGACGCGGAAACTGTTACGACAACGCTATGGCGGAAAATTTCTTTTCCATCCTCAAGACAGAGTGTATCTACCGCCATAAACCGGCCTCATTCTGTGAGGCCAATGAGATGATTGACCGCTATATCAATTTTTACAACCACGAGCGCATCCAGCTAAAAACTGGAGTGGCGCCGCTCACGCTGCGCCACTCCGCTTAAAACTTCATATTTCCCTACATTGAGGCCTTTTTGTGCTGTCCGCACAATTTGGGGCGGTTCA
>NZ_JBNPLQ010000080.1:0-1109 GCF_050313575.1 Candidatus Pseudoscillospira sp. SGI.172
ATGAATTTCGAACTGACACAAGACCAAAAGCAGATGGAGGCCCTGGCCCGCGAGTTCGCCGAGAAGGAGCTGGCCCCCGGCATCCTTGAGCGGGACGAATCCGGAGAGTTCCCCCTGGAGCTGTTTCGGAAATTCGGCAAGACCGGCATCTACGGCCTGCCCTACGCCGCCGAAGTGGGCGGCCTGGGCGGGAGCTACCTGGCCTATGCCCTGGCGGTGGAAGAGGTCTCCAAGGTGGACGCCTCCTTCGGCATCGCCTTCTCCGTGGACACCTCTCTGTACGGCGGCAGCATCGTGAATTCTTCCGCCCCCACCGAGATCAAGAAGAAATTCCTGGCCCCCATCACCTACGGTGAGAAGATCGGCTCCTTCGGCCTGACCGAGCACACCGCCGGCTCCGACGCCGCCGGCTGCAAGACCGTGGCCGTCAAAGACGGCGACAGCTATGTCATCAACGGCAGCAAGTGCTTCAACACCAACGGCCCTCTGGCCGACTTCACCGTCATCTACGCCCTGACCGATCCCGCGCTGGGCACCAAGGGCATGGCCGCGTTCGTGGTGGAGAAGGGGACCCCCGGATTCACCGTCGGCAAGGTCGAGAACAAGATGGGCATCCGCACCGCTCAGGTCTCCGACATGCACCTGGATAACGTCCGCGTTCCTGCCGAGAACATGATCGCCGCCCCCGGCGAGGGCTTCAAGCTGGCCATGAAGACGCTGGACGGCGGCCGGATCGGCGTGGCGGCCCAGGGCCTGGGCATCGCCAAGGGCGCGTTTGAGGCCGCCCGCAAGTATATGATGGAGCGCGAGCAGTTCGGCAAACCCATCGCCAAGCAGCAGTACCTGGCCTTCAAGATGGCCGAGCTGCAGACCAAGATCCAGGCCGCCGAGCTCATGCTCTGGAAGGCCGCCCAGGCCAAGGAAGACGGCATGCCCTACACCATTCCCGCGGCCATGGCGAAGCTCACCTGCACCAACGTGGCCATGGAGGTCGCCACCGAGGCTGTCCAGATGCTGGGCGGAAACGGCTTCATGAAGGAATACCATGTGGAGCGCATGATGCGCGACGCAAAGATCACCCAGATCTATGAGGGCACAAACGAGATCCA
>NZ_JBNPLQ010000081.1:0-901 GCF_050313575.1 Candidatus Pseudoscillospira sp. SGI.172
TTTCCGCATTTTCTGGTAGCCCTTGCTCTTGTCAAAGACCTCAGAGGTGCGGATGGTGCGCCGTGTTCCGTAGCGGTTTGCCACGGGGTGTTCTGTCCATTGGCTGTCGATCCAGTGATCCAGCTCATTGAGCACCACATTGGCCAACAGCGGGGAGATAATCCCGCCCTGGGGCGTTCCCTTTGTCGGATATACGGTACTGCCGTCCGGCATACGGATGGGGGCTTTCAGGATGCGCTTGATGATAAACAGAAGCTGCTTGTCCTGGATGCCCAGCGTCCAGAGCTGCTTGATGAGCTTGCTGTGGTTCACATTGTCAAAGAATCCTTTGATGTCAAACTCCAAAACATAGTGTAAATGTGCCCGTTGCAGCAGGGAGTAAGTGCGGGAAATTGCGTGCTCCACTGATCGGTTCGGGCGGAACCCATAGCTGTTGTTGCTGAACTTTGCCTCACAGATGGGTTCCAGGATTTGTTTGATGCATTGCTGCACCAATCTGTCCCAGATACAGGGGATACCCAGCGGCCTGGTTTTGCCGTTTGGTTTTGGGATGTCCTTCCGGCGCACTGGTTTGGGACGGTAGCCGTGTTCGCTGCCTGTGACGATTTTCCTGACCTTACCGATGACCTCAGCCGGTGGGAACCGTCCAATGTCACCGATATTCTGCTTGTCTGTTCCTGCTGTGTAGCTGCCTGTGTTGGTCTTGATGTTTCTGTAGGCCAGCATGATGTTGTCCGGGCTTAATACCAGTTCCATCAGGCCAGTGAAAGTTTCTCCGGCCTTGCTTTTGGCGTACAGTTCGTCAAATGTCCGCTGCATCCCGTAATACTCGGCGTGCCGCTGAGCGTCCATACACAGGACTTTTTTCCTTTCTTTTGGCATAAGGCATCACCTCCAGTTT
>NZ_JBNPLQ010000082.1:0-842 GCF_050313575.1 Candidatus Pseudoscillospira sp. SGI.172
GGAACTTTCATGTGACACACGATGCTGTCCGGCTGCAAGAACCATTCGCCGCTGATAGCACACTTGCCCTTCTGGGCAGACAGCAGGGAGATCCTGCAATCGGCATATTCCAAGCTGTGGCCTTCCGGCAGATGTTCTCGCAGATACGCAAACAAGGTCGTATCTATCTCCAGATTATCGTGTATCTTTTTCCGCCCCGCCGGAGAGAAACAGCAGACGGCGGCGCTGATTCCGATTGCGGTTTTATACTTGATGAACGCAATGGGGTAGATTGGCCGGTTGATACCGGACACATACCGCACCATTTGAGAAGCGCCGTAGCGTTCTTTTTCGCTGTCCGTCATGGCACCGCCCTCCCGGATGAGCTGACAGCCGGTTTCCGTGTTCAAACGGTTGGTCAGCACTGTCATGACTCTGCGGTGGATTCTCCGGCAGTCCAGGCTGATACAGGTAGCAACCCTGTAGTAGTTCTGGATACCCAGCACCATTTCGTCAAACAGGCCGATTTCGTCCGGCTGCGTCCGCCCTCGGGCTGGTTTTGCGATTCGCTTTGCCTGCTCAACGAGCTTGCGTTCTTCCAACTGTAGCTTTTTGTCACAGATATGGGACTTCACGACATACTTTTCACCCTTGCGGTACACCATGATTTTGAAGCCGAGAAACTCGGAGTATCGCTTTCGGACATTGACAATGCGTGTTTTCTCTGGGGAGACCTCCAACTTCAACCGTTCGGTAATCCACCTTGTGACAGCCTCCATGGTCTTCTCCGCGTCCTCTCGGTTTCGGCAGAAGATACGGAAGTCATCCGCATAGCGCACAATGAACATTTCTTTGAGATTGCT
>NZ_JBNPLQ010000083.1:0-790 GCF_050313575.1 Candidatus Pseudoscillospira sp. SGI.172
GATATATACTTCTTTCATAGTAAAATCCTCCTAATCATTTTCTGCTGCCTGGCGCAAACAGCCCAAACAGTCAGCCTGATCACACTCTGTTTTTATGGAATCTCAAACATTTAAAAAGGGAGAACGCCGGCAGAGGACGTTCTCCCTTTTGCATGTTCTCTCTGACGTGCGGCCAAACGAGGGATGCATCGAGGGCCTTAATGTGGAGGGCCTAGGACAACTGGATTTTTCCGATCTGTTGCAGGCAACTGATCAGGTTGGAGCGATTTTCTTGGGAAAAATCACCTAAAATCTCTTCATTCAAATCCGCAATGACCTGCAGCACGTCCTCTCGAAGCGATTTGCCCATTTCAGTGGCAATGACCTGAACGCTGCGCCGGTCAGAGGGATCCGTGACCCGATTAATTAGTCCTCTCTTTTGCATCCTGTCTAAAACACCGGAAACGGTGGAATTGTCCAGACGCAACGTCTGCACGATTTCCTTTGGCGTACAAAATTCTTTTTGCCAAAGGCAGTTTAGAATACCATATTGCCCTGGAGTGATGTCAAATTGGGATAACCGGCCGGAAAAAGTCTGAAATACCTCGTGCTGGGTCAGTGTCAAAAGATAATTGATACAATACTGCAGTTCCATCGGACAATTCACCTTTACTGTTGTATTTTAAACCTGAGCCCTTTCTGGAAAATAAAACTCTCCCCAAAAGATCAACACAGGTTTGTGGGGCAGCTTTCGGCAAATTGCCAACCATTTTGTCAACTGCGGAAAATCGGGCCGCTGATGACCAGCTTC
>NZ_JBNPLQ010000084.1:0-668 GCF_050313575.1 Candidatus Pseudoscillospira sp. SGI.172
GCGCCGGCGATCAGGTGGATAGGTTCGACAACGAGACCCAGTATGCCAGTTTCCTGAAGCCAGAGGCCCTGCGCTCCTTGACACTGGCCACCAATATCGGCAACCACGACAGCAACGGGATTAACTATCAGGAGCACTTTAACCTGCCCAATGAGTCATCGTCCCAGGGGGACACCCCCGCCGGCGGGGACTACTGGTATTCCTATAACGGCGTGCTGTTCCTGTCCCTGAACTCCAACAATATGAGCACCGCCGAGCATAAGGAGTTCATGAGTTCCGCCATCCGGGCGTATCAGGCTGCCAACAACGGCGCGGAGCCGCTGTGGAAGATCGTCACCTTCCATCACTCCATATATTCCACCGCGTCTCATATGGAGGACGGCGACATCATCCAGCGCCGAAATGGGCTGCCCCAGGTATTTAAAGAGCTGGACATCGACGTGGTGCTTCAGGGGCACGACCACGTGTACACCCGCACCTACATGATGGACGGCGGAGCTGTGTCCGCCAATGAAAATTACACCTACGCCAGCGGGGAGGAGAAAGCGCCTACCGCAGTGACCGCCCCCAGCGGCATCCTGTATGTCACCGCAAACTCCGCCTCCGGCTCCAAGTATTACGACCTGCACGCCGGCTACAATTACAACTGGGCAGCGGTGAGGGACCAG
>NZ_JBNPLQ010000085.1:0-667 GCF_050313575.1 Candidatus Pseudoscillospira sp. SGI.172
TGAACAAGGGCCTGGACAAACTGGTGTCCAAGGGCAAGATGGATGAGGCCAAAAAGGCCGCCATCCTGGCCAACGTGACCTTCACCACCAAGCTGGAGGATGCCGCCGACGCCGACCTGGTCGTCGAGGCCGCCACCGAGAATCCCGCCATCAAGAAGCAGATCTTCGCCGATCTGGACAACATCTGCAAGCCGGAGACCATCCTGGCCTCCAACACCTCCTCTCTGTCTCTCACCGAGATCGGCGGAGCCACCAAGCGGCCGGAGAAGGTCATCGGCATGCACTTCTTCAACCCCGCCACCGTGATGAAGCTCATCGAGGTCATCCGGGGCGCCAAGACCTCCGACGAGACCTACAACACTGTGTTCGCCCTCTCTTCCGAGGTGGGCAAGGAGCCTGTCACCGTCAACGAGGCCCCGGGCTTTGTGGTCAACCGCATCCTGATCCCCCTCATCAACGAGGGCTGCGAGCTGGTGTACTCCGGCGTGGCCAGCGTGGAGGACGTGGACAAGGCGATGAAGCTGGGCGCGAATCATCCCATGGGCCCCCTGGAGCTGGGCGACCTCGTCGGCCTGGACGTGTGCCTGGCCATCATGAACACGCTTTACACCGAGACCGGTGATTCCAAATACCGCCCCTCTCTTCTCATGAAGAAGATGGTGCGGGC
>NZ_JBNPLQ010000086.1:0-634 GCF_050313575.1 Candidatus Pseudoscillospira sp. SGI.172
CGATATATTCCGTGAGAGTCGTTACGTCCCACAGGACTACTATGAGAACTCCGTTGCCATATCGGATATTCAGCGTCATCTCCCTTGCCTTTTCAGGGCTTGGGATTTATCGCCCGCAGGGGGCATTTCGCATAGCTGGTTTGAGCATTCCGACTTAGGCAATCCCCAGTTAGCGTAATAAGTAGGCAAATGCGGATTGTCGGATACGCTTTCGTTTCGTTATTTCCAGTTCTCTGGCTTGTCACATGAATGGATTGATAACCCATCGCGCAAAGGCGAAACGCAATGTTATTCATGTCAGAGGTTGATGCCGCCGTATCTACGGTGGTTACATACACATTCCTCCGCCCGAACACAACGGGGACTTGAAACTCGCATTCAACATTCAGTAGTTTTATCCTCATATCCGCTTAACGTAGCAATTCAGTCGTGCTCTTGTGTATAGAGCAACTTATCGCTTTCCCGCCATGCTATGGTCCCGCATCAGCTTTCGCTTATCGGTTAGGCGGGTCGTTTCCACTGTTATCTGAGTGGGTAGTGCCCGATTCTACTTCTTACTACGCCCTATCTGGGCGCGCGCCTTTGGTGTTGGCTATGAGGGTGTCCACGAATTTGAGGATGTCCGCCTCGTTGT
>NZ_JBNPLQ010000087.1:0-634 GCF_050313575.1 Candidatus Pseudoscillospira sp. SGI.172
GGATATATTCCGTGAGAGTCGTTACTTCCCACAGGACTACTATGAGAACTCCGTTGCCGTATCGGATATTCAGCGTCATCTCCCTTGCCTTTCGAGGGCTTGGGATTTATCACCCACAGGGGGCATTTCGCATAGCTCGTTTGAGCATTCCGACTTAGGCAATCCCCAGTTAGCGTAATAAGTAGGCAAATGCGGATTGTCGGATACGCTTTCGTTTCGTTATTTCCAGTTCTCTGGCTTGTCACATGAATTGATTGATAACCCATCGCGCAAAGGCGAAACGCAATGTTATTCATGTCAGAGGTTGATGCCGCCGTATCTACGGTGGTTACATACACATTCCTCCGCCCGAACACAACGGGGCCTTGAAACTCGCATTCAACATTCAGTAGTTCTATCCTCATATCCGCTTAACGTAGCAATTCAGTCGTGCTCTTGTGTATAGAGCAACTTATCGCTTTCCCGCCATGCTATGGTCCCGCATCAGCTTTCGCCTATCGGTTAGGCGGGGCGTTTCCACTGTTATCTGAGTGGGTAGTGCCTGATTCTACTTCTTACTACGCCCTATCTGGGCGCGCGCCTTTGGTGTTGGCGATGATGACATTGACCAGCTTCAAAATATCCTTTTCGCTGC
>NZ_JBNPLQ010000088.1:0-615 GCF_050313575.1 Candidatus Pseudoscillospira sp. SGI.172
TGCTTGATCAGTTTGCTGTGGTTCACATTGTCAAAGAATCCTTTGATGTCAAACTCCAAAACATAGTGTAAATGCGCCCGTTGCAGCAGGGAGTAAGTACGGGAAATTGCGTGCTCCACTGACCGGTTCGGGCGGAACCCATAGCTGTTGTTGCTGAACTTTGCCTCACAGATGGGCTCCAGGATTTGTTTGATGCATTGCTGCACCAATCTGTCCCAGATGCAGGGGATACCCAGCGGCCTGGTTTTGCCGTTTGGCTTTGGAATGTCCTTCCGGCGCACTGGTTTGGGACGGTAGCCGTGTTCGCTGCCTGTGACGATTTTTCTGACCTTACCGATGACCTCAGCCGGTGGAAGCCGTCCAATGTCACCGATATTCTGCTTGTCTGTTCCTGCTGTGTAGCTGCCTGTGTTGGTCTTAATATTTCTGTAGGCCAGCATGATGTTGTCCGGGCTTAATACCAGTTCCATCAGGCCGGTGAAAGTTTCTCCGGCCTTGCTTTTGGCGTACAGTTCGTCAGATGTCCGCTGCATTCCGTAATACTCGGCGTGCCGCTGGGCGTCCATACACAGGACTTTTTTCCTTTCTTTTGGCATAAGGCATCACCTCCAGTTT
>NZ_JBNPLQ010000089.1:0-615 GCF_050313575.1 Candidatus Pseudoscillospira sp. SGI.172
TGCTTGATCAGTTTGCTGTGGTTCACATTGTCAAAGAATCCTTTGATGTCGAACTCCAAAACATAGTGTAAATGCGCCCGTTGCAGCAGGGAGTAAGTACGGGAAATTGCGTGCTCTACTGACCGATTCGGGCGGAACCCATAGCTGTTGTTGCTGAACTTTGCCTCACAGATGGGTTCCAGGATTTGTTTGATGCATTGCTGCACCAATCTGTCCCAGATACAGGGAATACCCAGCGGCCTGGTTTTGCCGTTTGGCTTTGGAATGTCCTTCCGGCGCACTGGTTTGGGACGGTAGCCGTGTTCGCTGCCTGTGACAATTTTTCTGACCTTACCGATGACCTCAGCCGGTGGAAGCCGTCCAATGTCACCGATATTCTGCTTGTCTGTTCCTGCTGTGTAGCTGCCTGTGTTGGTCTTGATATTTCTGTAGGCCAGCATGATGTTGTCCGGGCTTAATACCAGTTTCATCAGGCCGGTGAATGTTTCACCGGCTTTGCTTTTGGCGTACAGTTCGTCAAATGTCCGCTGCATACCGTAATACTCGGCGTGCCGCTGGGCGTCCATACACAGGACTTTTTTCCTTTCTTTTGGCATAAGGCATCACCTCCCGTTT
>NZ_JBNPLQ010000090.1:0-590 GCF_050313575.1 Candidatus Pseudoscillospira sp. SGI.172
AAAGCTGGTCATCAGCGGCCCGATTTTCCGTTAAAACAGAAGAAAAGTTCTAGAAATTTAATATTTGATATGCTATAATGTGAGGCGGTGCTTCTGAAATCAGGGGCCCCGCCTCATATTTTATTTGTTGTTCTGAAGAACATTAAAGGGTTGAGAAGAGAATGCAACTGTATGGCTGTATCAATTATCTGCTGACTGTGGCCCAGCATGAAGTTTTTCAAATCTTTTCCGAGGGGCTGTCTCCTTTTAACATAACCCCGGGCCAGTACGGAGTCCTCCGGTGCCTTTGGGAGGGCTGCGCCTGCACCCCAAAAGAAATTTCCCAGGTCCTCCGGTTGGAAAACTCTACGATTTCCGGCGTTTTGGACCGCATGGAGAAAAAGGGGCTGATCCAGCGCGAGCTGGACTCCAATGACCGGAGAAGCATTCGGGTGGTGCTTACCCCCGAAGGCGCCTCCATCAAAGACGGGGTGCTGGAGGTCATTGACGACCTCAACCGGAAGGTGCTGGACGGGCTGAGCCCGGAACAGCGCGCCATGTTTATCGACAGCCTGAGGCACATAGGAAATGTAGAGCTGGAAGCGGAATGA
>NZ_JBNPLQ010000091.1:0-576 GCF_050313575.1 Candidatus Pseudoscillospira sp. SGI.172
CCTGTTTCCACAATTCGACTTGTGACCATTCCTCCATCCCCATTACAGGGACTTCTTCGGTTCAATCACTACTTTTCAGCAGCGGTTCACCCGCTTATTGTTCTTCGCCGGGTTCTTCCTTGCGAAAGCCGCTGCCTTTCCTCGTTCCGGTAATTCTATCTGTGCATTGATACCGTTAGGTCTCCACTATGAGCCTGCCGGCTGGGATGTGCCTGTAACACAACATGGTCGTTCGTAGGGCAAATTTCTACTAAACCACACCGGCTGCGCTTGAACGCACCCATACATTTCTATATGGTCTTCTTATAGACCCGTACATTCGCGGATTCGTCAGTTCGCCTGCCAGGGCGAACATTCTAACCATGGGTATTTTATAGACCCTTGGCCTATAGGCAACACAGTCTGCCTCCAGACCGCTTTCGGCCGCCGTTGCGGCGGCTACGGTTGCTCTCAGCCGTTGTCGTGGGGCTTCGTACACCGGCTTTGCAGCCAATGCACGCCCACCGAGGGCAGGCGTTTCAGGGCGTTACCCCGTCATTCCACCTGTCGAATTACCAGTTATCCAAACAACGGTAT
>NZ_JBNPLQ010000092.1:0-381 GCF_050313575.1 Candidatus Pseudoscillospira sp. SGI.172
GCACTCCCGCCGATTCTGACCTTTTTCAGCAGTTCAACAGCGTGAACCGAATCGTGGTCATTTCCAGCGGAGAGCAGGAACTCCACCGGGTTTCCCAGACCGTCTACGACAGCGTGGAGTTTTGTGTTCCACCCGCCTTTGGTACGGCCAACCGCCTTATCCGCCGTTTTTTTCCCCGCCATTTGCGCTTTCATGCACCTTTACGCAAGTGGAGTCCATGCTCAGGTTCTCCATATCCGCGTCCGCAGACAGTGTGTGGAATACCGCTTCCAGAGTGCCGTCATCCCGCCATTTGGCGAATCGGGCGTATATAGACTGCCAAGGGCCATAGGTCTCCGGCAGCTCACGCCACTGCGCACCGCTCCGGACGATCCAGAGCAT
>NZ_JBNPLQ010000093.1:0-375 GCF_050313575.1 Candidatus Pseudoscillospira sp. SGI.172
GTGCTGCCGCCAGTCGTACTGCCACCGGTAGTGCTGCCGCCGGTCGTGCTGCCGCCGGTCGTGCTGCCACCGGTAGTGCTGCCGCCGGTCGTGCTGCCACCGGTAGTGCTGCCACCGGTCGTGCTGCCACCGGTCGTGCTGCCACCGGTCGTGCTGCCGCCGGTAGTGCTGCCGCCGGTCGTGCTGCCACCGGTAGTGCTGCCGCCGGTCGTGCTGCCACCGGTAGTGCTGCCACCGGTCGTGCTGCCACCGGTCGTGCTGCCGCCGGTAGTGCTGCCGCCGGTAGTGCTGCCGCCGGTAGTGCTGCCACCGGTCGTGCTGCCGCCGGTCGTGCTACCACCGGTAGTGCTGCCGCCGGTCGTGCTGCCGCCGGTC
>NZ_JBNPLQ010000094.1:0-295 GCF_050313575.1 Candidatus Pseudoscillospira sp. SGI.172
CGTGCTGGCAGACCGGGCCTATGGTGCCCGGACGATTCGGGAATATATCTCAGCGCACGGGGCCAGCTATGTGATCCCGCCGCAAAGCAACGTTTCCGATCCCTGGCCGGTTGACTGGCATCTGTATAAAGAACGCCATCTGGTGGAGTGTTTTTTCCAGAAAATCAAGTGGTTTCGCAGAATCGCCACCCGATATGACAAGTCGGATGCTTCCTTCCTGGCCTTTGTGTATCTTGCCTCCATCGCTATTTTGTTGCTTTAGCACAATCTCCGCCTTTTTTCAAACAAGCCCTAG
>NZ_JBNPLQ010000095.1:0-273 GCF_050313575.1 Candidatus Pseudoscillospira sp. SGI.172
TCAACTTTTTCCTTGCTGAATCCGTCAGCTGTGTCGTCATTCACGCCTTTTGTTCCTGCGCCCTTGTTGGCGTAGAGGTTTTTGTACGCAAGATAATACAGGTCGGGTCTTAATAGATAGCGGTAGAGCCTTGTGAAGATTTCCTCTTTGTTGTCCCTTGAATTTTTTCTGATTCTATCCAAAATCTCGATTGTTGGTTGCATTTGAGGCTTTCCTCCCTAATCAAATTTCAATTTTGGAATGCAATAACTGTTCTCCTTCGTCTGGAATACA
>NZ_JBNPLQ010000096.1:0-241 GCF_050313575.1 Candidatus Pseudoscillospira sp. SGI.172
CAAGCGTATCCTGAAGGCTCCTATCCGTATGCCGGACGGCAGCACCGTCTACCCGACAAAGGGAACGCCCCAGGGCGGGATCATCTCCCCACTGTTGGCCAATGTGGTACTCAATGAGCTGGATCACTGGATCGACAGCCAATGGACGGAACACCCCGTGGCAAACCGCTACGGAACATGGCGCACCATCCGCACCTCTGAGGTCTTTGACAAAAGCAAGGGCTACCAGAAAATGCGGAAC
>NZ_JBNPLQ010000097.1:0-203 GCF_050313575.1 Candidatus Pseudoscillospira sp. SGI.172
TCGCCGGTTTTTGTCCTTCGTGGTGCGAGGACCTTGCGTGAAGTTTGATTATCTCAGTGGAACCCTTACGGATCGCTAGGTAATCCTCCACAGCCTGAATCTTTAGCTCCGGTGGTATTTTGCCTTTTATGCTCATGATAATTGCTCCCTCCGTTTCGACAGTTTTGTTTTTTCCGCTGTCTACTTTAAAGGGAGCATATCAA
>NZ_JBNPLQ010000098.1:0-200 GCF_050313575.1 Candidatus Pseudoscillospira sp. SGI.172
GACCCAAAAATCCTCGGAGGATTTTTCCCCGTCGTAGAGTAGGAATGAGCCGCCTTGCGGCATTACTGCCGTAGGTTTGCCCAAACCCCTCCCAGAACCGGACGTACACCTCTCGATGTATCCGGCTCGCCATTATTGCTTCAAATCAGTGTCGTTCAAGGGTGGTGAATCTTGTGATGACAGTCCTTGCACACCGCAAG